>NZ_JAHLRC010000305.1:0-262 GCF_018919545.1 Citrobacter sp. S46_ASV_140 | reverse complement strand
GAAGCATTGTTGGCGCGAGATGATCATGATGCAGATCTATCGGTTAAATCAGCACAGCTGCTGGAAGGCGAATTCCTCGGACGTTTACGGCGAGAAAGTAAACGTAACATGATGACGACAATTCTGACGATTCATGTTCCATCAACGCCGGGGCGCGCATGGAATATGCTGGTGGCGCTACAGGCAGGAAACATCGTCGCCCGTTATGCCAAACTGCATCTCTATGATGCATTTGCCATTCAGGAATCACGCCATGTTGATG
>NZ_JAHLRC010000304.1:0-264 GCF_018919545.1 Citrobacter sp. S46_ASV_140 | reverse complement strand
GGCTATATACCGTTTCAATGGTCTCGAGATCTGTCGTGCCGGACACCAGTAGGCAGTGGTCAATCGTGATAGTCATCTCGCCAACGATAGACAGGCTGGTGTGCTGTAGCAGGTCGTAAACGTCGTTAATCCCACCGGAACTGGTGTTTTCAATCGGAACCACTGCGTAGTCAGCTTGTCCGGTTTCGACCTGATTAAAGATATCGGCAAATTTCGCGCAGCCGCTTTCTATAAATTGTTCAAAATGGCGGGCAGCATACTGAC
>NZ_JAHLRC010000303.1:0-273 GCF_018919545.1 Citrobacter sp. S46_ASV_140 | reverse complement strand
CAAATAAACACCGCCGGGCCGCAATAGAGATACCAGGTATCGGCAAAATTGCCTCGCCAACGCAGTTCATGCAACGTGCCTCGAGAAATAATAAACACTGCGGTGATAAACAACGCCGCACAGAGCCAGGTAAGTGCGCGCTTGTGCGTATCCATCATACCAATCGCTCGGCCTAGCATACCGTACACGATGTAGTAGAACGTGTCGCCACTGATGTACAGGTTGATGGGAAGCCACTCAAAACCGCCAATTTTTTGTGAGACGGTATTGGGA
>NZ_JAHLRC010000302.1:0-292 GCF_018919545.1 Citrobacter sp. S46_ASV_140 | reverse complement strand
TTGGTAGAGCACGACCTTGCCAAGGTCGGGGTCGCGAGTTCGAGTCTCGTTTCCCGCTCCAAAATTTGAAAGTGCTTGTAAAGCACAGACCACCAATCGCAGAATTTCGAATTGCGACAAGGCGGCAACTGAATGAGTCCTTAGAAGCTTACCGAAGTAAGTGACTTAGGCGAATGAAGGCAGCCAACGCAGTAGCGGTTCGAAAGACGAAGATTAAGCGGGAATAGCTCAGTTGGTAGAGCACGACCTTGCCAAGGTCGGGGTCGCGAGTTCGAGTCTCGTTTCCCGCTCC
>NZ_JAHLRC010000301.1:0-319 GCF_018919545.1 Citrobacter sp. S46_ASV_140 | reverse complement strand
GCAGAACACCAACGTTCTCACCAGCACGGCCTTCGTCCAGCAGTTTGCGGAACATTTCAACGCCAGTACAGGTAGACTTAGCAGTCTCTTTGATACCAACGATTTCAACTTCTTCACCAACTTTGATGATACCGCGCTCTACACGACCGGTAACAACGGTACCACGACCGGAGATGGAGAATACGTCTTCGATAGGCAGCAGGAACGGCTTGTCAATCGCACGCTCTGGTTCTGGGATATAAGAATCCAGGAAGCCAGCCAGTTCGATGATTTTCGCTTCCCACTCTGCTTCGCCTTCCAGCGCTTTCAGAGCAGAACC
>NZ_JAHLRC010000300.1:0-326 GCF_018919545.1 Citrobacter sp. S46_ASV_140 | reverse complement strand
GCCTTACAGGGCGCAAGAAAAAAGGAGCCCAGACAATGTTACTGATAATAGGGACGATCTATCTCTAAATGAGGAGCGCATTATGAGTAAACTATCCATTATAAGTTTAATTAGCTGTGCCATCGCAATTCCTTCCGCTATGGCAGATTTTGGACATTTCCCCAACAGGGCTCAAAAAGGCGTTGTTAATTTTTCCGGTCATGTCTATTCCAATTCGTGCATAATTGAAGCCGGTGATAAAGATAAACAGGTAAAATTAAACCCAGTTCTCAATACATTAGTTAGCAAATTACATGCAACTCAACTCCAGCAATTCAGTATTAAAG
>NZ_JAHLRC010000002.1:0-117381 GCF_018919545.1 Citrobacter sp. S46_ASV_140 | reverse complement strand
GAGTTATGCGCTGGTTGGCGTGTTGGGCGTTTTATTGTGCGTCCGTGCGCTGAAGAAATTGCGCCAGTTGCTGCGTCGCCCGAAATTTATCGCCTTCACGCCGCACCATGTGCATCACGAGGGATGTGGCTGTGGGCATCAGCATTTGCCTGATCCTGAACAGCTGCAAAGCGGTGATGACTGGCGCGCCCGGCTGATGATCGTTTTGTCTATGGGAATGCGGCCATGCTCCGGGGCAATTATGGTTTTACTGTTTAGCAAAGTGGTTGGCGTTTTTAGCTGGGGCATGGCGTCGGCGCTGGCGATGGCGGCCGGAACCTCTTTGACGATTACGTCACTGGCTTTGCTGGTACACAGTTTCCGCTCGCTGGCGGTGAGACTTAGCGGACATAAAGCGCCGGTGCTGTGGCGACAGATTGGCTGGACGACGCTGGCATTAGCCGGTGGTGCGGTGCTGATTGCTGCTGCGGTAGTGATGTGGGTGAGCGCGGTGCCGGTGGGGCGAGGGATTAGACCGTTTTAATCAAAGCCGGATGGCGGCTTCGCCTTGTCCGGCCTGTATCAACACGTAAGCCCGGTAAGCATGACACCACCGGGCTGTACTGAATTAACGCTTCAGCGCGTCGCTCAGTTCGTCACGCATGTTAGCCAGCATGGCTTTCACTACGCGCGGATTACCTGCAACGATGTTGCCAGTCGCCATGTAGTTATGACCGCCGGTGAAGTCGCAAACCAGTGCGCCTGCTTCACGAGCAATCAGCTCACCTGCGGCGAAATCCCATGGTTTCAGACCGATTTCGAAGTAACCGTCAACACGTGCAGCGGCAACGTAAGCCAGATCCAGCGCAGCAGAACCTGTGCGGCGGAAGTCAGCGCACTCGGTAAACATCTTGCCAAGAATTTTCATGTAAGACGCGGCGTGCTGTTTCGCTTTGAACGGGAAACCGGTGGCGATGATGGTGCCGTCCAGATCGCGTGCGGTGCTGCCACGCAGACGGTAGCCGTTCAGCTGTGCGCCCTGGCCGCGGGTTGCGGTGAACAGTTCGTTACGCATTGGATCGTAAACAACGGCGACTTCAGTACGGCCTTTAATGCGTACTGCGATGGAAACCGCGAAGTGCGGCAGACGTTTTACGAAGTTGGTAGTGCCATCCAGTGGATCGATAACCCATTGAACATCCTGATCTTCACCAACATGCTCACCGCTTTCTTCGGTGATGATGGTGTGCTGTGGGTAAGATTTGCGAATTGTTTCGATAATAATCGCTTCGGCGGCTTTATCGACGTTAGTCACGAAATCATTGCTGCCTTTCTGGCTGGTTTCTACAGAGTCTGGCGTTTCGTAGTGTTTGGCAATTACATTACCCGCCTTGCGCGCTGCGCGCACGGCGATGGTCAGCATCGGATGCATCGGTCTCTCTCACTGGATGTTAAAGAACGGGAAAACGGCGCAGAGTATAGCAGCGAGTTCGGAATATGTCTTCGTTTTATGATAATATGCCCGAATAATCTTTAGCCGAAGAAATACAATGCTGCAAAATATTCGAATCGTGCTGGTGGAAACCTCTCACACTGGCAACATGGGCTCTGTGGCCCGCGCAATGAAAACCATGGGTTTAACTAATCTGTGGCTGGTAAATCCACTGGTTAAACCGGACTCCCAGGCCATCGCCCTGGCGGCTGGTGCCAGCGATGTGATCGGCAGCGCGCAGATCGTCGACACTCTCGATGAAGCGCTGGCGGGTTGCAGCCTGGTGGTGGGTACCAGCGCGCGCTCCCGTACGCTGCCGTGGCCGATGCTGGATCCGCGTGAATGCGGTTTAAAAAGCGTCTCTGAAGCAACGAACTCGCCGGTGGCGCTGGTGTTTGGACGTGAACGCGTTGGCCTGACCAACGAAGAGCTGCAGAAGTGCCATTATCACGTCGCCATTGCCGCAAACCCGGAATACAGCTCGCTCAACCTGGCGATGGCGGTGCAGGTCATCTCTTATGAAGTTCGCATGGCCTGGCTGGCAACGCAGGAAAGCGACAAGACCGCAGAATACGAAGAAGCTGAGTATCCGCTGGTCGATGATTTAGAGCGTTTTTACGGTCATCTGGAACAAACGCTGCTGTCGACCGGGTTTATCCGCGAAGGACATCCGGGGCAGGTGATGAACAAGCTGCGCCGTCTGTTCACTCGTGCGCGTCCTGAGAGCCAGGAGCTGAACATTTTGCGCGGAATTTTAGCTTCTATAGAGCAGCAGAATAAAGGCAAGTAAGCGTCTTGATGTCGGATGGCTGCACGATTTCCAGGCCGGATTAGCGAAGCGCCATCCGGTAAATGAAAATGGCACTGAAGGTTAAATACCTGACTAAATTAGTCAAGTAAATAGTTGACTGATTTAGTCGGGAATGTCAGACTTGCCCCTGCTATGCAATACCCCCATTTTACAATAAAAAACCCCGGGCAGGGGCGAGTTTGAGGCTAAGTAAGACATGAGACTGACATCAAAAGGGCGTTATGCCGTGACCGCAATGTTGGACGTTGCGCTCAACTCCGAAACGGGCCCGGTACCGTTGGCTGATATTTCTGAACGTCAGGGAATTTCCCTGTCATATCTGGAGCAGCTGTTTTCCCGTTTGCGTAAAAACGGTCTGGTTTCCAGCGTACGTGGACCAGGCGGCGGGTATCTGCTGGGTAAAGATGCCGGCAGCATCGCAGTAGGTGAAGTGATTAGCGCTGTTGACGAGTCTGTAGACGCGACCCGTTGCCAGGGCAAAGGCGGTTGTCAGGGCGGCGATAAATGCCTGACCCACGCGCTGTGGCGCGATCTGAGCGATCGTCTGACCGGTTTCCTCAACAACATTACGTTGGGCGAACTGGTGAATAATCAGGAAGTCCTGGATGTGTCTGGTCGCCAGCACACACATGACGCTCCACGCAGCACCCGCACGCAAGACGCTATCGACGTCAAACTGCGTGCCTAATAAAAATTACGCAATATCTTCTGGTTGCATCAAGGCAGCCAGAAAGATGAAGCGTAAAAAGTATTTCAGAATCAGGCCGGGGTGCCAGACGCCCCGTTAACTCGGTCGTACATCCAGCCGGTTGCCTGGTTCCTTGCATTGAAGCGATGTACGGAGTTTATAGAGCAATGAAATTACCGATCTATCTCGACTACTCCGCAACCACGCCGGTGGACCCGCGTGTTGCCGAGAAAATGATGCAGTGTCTGACCCTGGACGGAAACTTTGGTAACCCAGCGTCTCGTTCACACCGTTTCGGCTGGCAGGCTGAAGAGGCGGTAGATATCGCCCGTAACCAGATTGCCGACCTCGTGGGCGCTGACCCGCGTGAAATCGTCTTTACTTCCGGTGCGACGGAATCCGATAACCTGGCGATTAAAGGTGCAGCCAACTTTTATCAGAAAAAAGGCAAGCACATCATCACCAGCAAAACCGAACACAAAGCCGTGCTGGACACCTGCCGTCAGCTGGAGCGCGAAGGGTTTGAAGTGACCTACCTCGCCCCGCAGCGTAACGGCATTATCGACCTGAAAGAACTTGAAGCGGCAATGCGTGACGACACCATTCTGGTCTCCATCATGCACGTTAACAACGAAATCGGCGTGGTACAGGATATCGCAACCATCGGCGAAATGTGCCGTGCTCGCGGCATCATCTATCACGTTGATGCGACCCAGAGCGTGGGCAAACTGCCTATCGATCTGAGCCAACTGAAAGTTGACCTGATGTCCTTCTCCGGCCACAAAATTTATGGCCCGAAAGGTATCGGCGCGCTGTACGTTCGTCGTAAACCGCGTATTCGTATTGAAGCGCAGATGCACGGCGGCGGTCACGAGCGCGGTATGCGTTCCGGTACGCTGCCTGTGCACCAAATCGTTGGGATGGGTGAAGCTTACCGTATCGCCAAAGAAGAGATGGAAACCGAGATGGCGCGCCTGCGCACTCTGCGTAACCGTCTGTGGAACGGCGTGAAAGATATGGAAGAGGTGTACCTCAATGGTGACCTCGAGCAGGGCGCACCGAACATTCTCAACGTTAGCTTCAACTTTGTTGAAGGCGAGTCGCTGATTATGGCGCTGAAAGACCTGGCTGTGTCCTCCGGTTCTGCATGTACCTCTGCAAGCCTGGAGCCATCCTACGTGCTGCGCGCGCTGGGGATGACCGACGAGCTGGCACACAGCTCAATTCGTTTCTCTTTAGGTCGTTTCACTACCGAAGAAGAGATTGACTACGCCATCAATCTGGTTCGCAACTCCATTGGCCGCCTGCGCGACCTTTCCCCGCTGTGGGAAATGTTCAAACAGGGCGTGGATTTGAACAGTATTGAATGGTCACATCACTAATCGGTACCGATAAGGAGAATTCATCATGGCTTATAGCGAAAAAGTAATCGATCATTACGAGAATCCACGTAACGTGGGTTCTTTTGACAACAGCGACGAGAACGTGGGCAGCGGCATGGTGGGTGCACCGGCCTGTGGCGACGTGATGAAGTTGCAGATCAAAGTCAACAATGAGGGTATCATTGAAGACGCGCGTTTCAAGACTTACGGCTGCGGTTCCGCTATTGCCTCCAGCTCTCTGGTTACCGAATGGGTAAAAGGGAAATCTCTGGACGAAGCACAGGCGATCAAAAATACCGATATCGCCGACGAGCTTGAACTGCCACCAGTGAAAATTCACTGCTCTATTCTGGCTGAAGACGCGATTAAAGCCGCGATTGCGGATTACAAAAGCAAACGTGAAGCAAAATAATTAAGAGTTGAGGTTTTATTATGTCGATTACCTTAAGCGACAGTGCAGCAGCGCGTGTAAATACCTTCCTGGCAAACCGCGGTAAAGGGTTTGGTCTGCGTCTGGGCGTGAGAACCTCCGGCTGCTCAGGTATGGCTTATGTACTGGAATTTGTTGACGAGCCGGCGGCTGAAGATACCGTGTTTGAAGACAAAGGCGTAAAAGTCGTGATCGACGGTAAGAGCCTGCAATTCCTCGACGGTACGCAGTTAGACTTCGTCAAAGAAGGTCTGAACGAAGGGTTTAAGTTCACTAACCCGAACGTGAAAGACGAATGTGGATGCGGCGAAAGCTTCCACGTGTAACGCGCTTACTGATAACCCCACCGTGGTCGCCTGCGCGTGGGGTTTGTTTTACCTGACTCTCTGGTTTTGCCTCATCGAACAACAGAGAATCGATGCCCTGAGAATGTTATGGACTACTTCACCCTCTTTGGCTTACCGGCCCGTTATCAGCTCGATACTCAGGCGCTGAGCCTACGTTTTCAGGATCTGCAACGTCAGTATCATCCTGATAAATTCGCCAGCGGTTCTCAGGCGGAACAACTTGCTGCGGTTTCGCAGTCCGCCACTATCAACCAGGCCTGGCAAACGCTGCGTCATCCTTTGATGCGCGCCGAATACTTGTTGTCTTTACACGGCTTTGATATCCGCAGCGAGCAGCACACGGTGCGCGATACCGCGTTTCTGATGGAACAACTGGAGCTGCGCGAAGAGCTGGACGAGATTGAACAGGCAAAAGACAATCAACGGCTGGATGCGTTTATGCAACGCGTCAGCGAAATGTACAACGTTCGCCATCAACTGATGGTGGAACAGCTGGATTGCGAGACGTGGGACGCAGCGGCAGATACCGTGCGTAAGCTGCGTTTTCTCGATAAACTGCGAAGCAGTGCAGAACAACTCGAAGAAAAACTGCTCGATTTTTAATTTCCGGAAGCGAAAATGGCCTTATTACAAATTAGTGAGCCTGGTCTGAGCGCCGCGCCGCACCAGCGTCGTCTGGCGGTCGGTATCGATTTAGGCACCACCAACTCCCTGGTTGCGACCGTACGCAGCGGCCAGGCCGAAACGCTGGCAGATCATGAAGGTCGCCACCTGTTGCCGTCAGTGGTTCACTATCAGCAGCAGGGCTACTCGGTCGGTTACGATGCCCGCGCCAATGCTGCGCTGGATACGGCAAACACCGTCAGCTCGGTAAAACGCATGATGGGCCGCTCCCTGGCGGATATCCAGGCGCGTTACCCGCATCTGCCTTATTCATTCCAGGCGAGCGAAAACGGCCTGCCGATGATTGAAACCGCTGCCGGTTTGCTTAATCCGGTGCGCGTATCCGCTGACATTCTGAAAGCGCTGGCCGCGCGGGCAACCGAATCGTTGTCCGGCGAACTGGATGGCGTAGTGATCACCGTTCCGGCTTACTTTGACGATGCACAGCGTCAGGGGACGAAAGACGCCGCGCGTCTGGCGGGCCTGCACGTATTGCGTCTGCTGAACGAACCGACCGCTGCGGCGATCGCTTATGGCCTGGATTCCGGTCAGGAAGGCGTGATCGCGGTCTATGACCTTGGCGGCGGTACTTTTGATATTTCTATTCTGCGCCTGAGTCGCGGCGTGTTTGAAGTGCTGGCGACCGGCGGTGATTCCGCGCTCGGCGGCGACGATTTTGACCATCTGCTGGCCGATTACATTCGCGAGCAGGCGGGCGTTGCCGATCGCAGCGATAACCGCGTACAGCGCGAACTGCTGGATGCCGCGATTGCAGCGAAAATCGCACTCAGCGACGCCGATTCTGTGACGGTTAACGTGGCGGGATGGCAGGGTGAAATCACCCGTGAAACCTTTAATGAACTCATTTCCGCACTGGTTAAACGTACGCTGCTGGCCTGCCGCCGTGCGCTGAAAGATGCGGGCGTTGAGCCGCAGGATGTGCTGGAAGTGGTAATGGTCGGTGGTTCAACGCGCGTGCCGCTGGTACGTGAACGCGTCGGTGAATTCTTTGGCCGTACGCCGCTGACCTCTATCGACCCGGACAAAGTGGTCGCTATCGGTGCGGCAATCCAGGCGGATATTCTGGTCGGGAATAAACCGGACAGCGAAATGCTGCTGCTGGACGTTATCCCGCTGTCTCTGGGACTGGAAACCATGGGCGGTCTGGTGGAGAAAGTGATCCCGCGTAACACTACTATCCCGGTGGCGCGTGCGCAGGACTTCACCACGTTTAAAGATGGCCAAACCGCGATGTCCATTCACGTGATGCAAGGCGAGCGTGAGCTGGTGCAGGACTGTCGTTCACTGGCGCGTTTTGCGCTGCGCGGTATCCCGGCGTTGCCGGCAGGCGGCGCGCATATCCGCGTGACCTTCCAGGTCGATGCTGATGGGCTGCTGAGCGTCACCGCTATGGAGAAATCCACCGGCGTTGAGTCCTCGATTCAGGTCAAACCGTCCTACGGTCTGACCGACAGTGAAATCGCCTCCATGATTCAGGATTCGATGAGTTTTGCCGAGCAGGACGTTAAAGCTCGTATGCTGGCAGAACAGAAAGTCGAAGCGGCACGCGTACTGGAGAGTTTATCCGGTGCGCTGAACGCTGATGCCGCGCTGTTAAGCGCCGCAGAACGTCAGGCTATCGACACCGCTGCTACGCATTTGAGCGAGGTAGCACAGGGTGACGATGTTGACGCGATAGAACAAGCCATTAAAAACGTAGACAAACAAACCCAGGAATTCGCCGCTCGCCGTATGGACAAATCCGTCCGTAGCGCGCTGAAAGGCCATTCCGTGGACGAGGTTTAATATGCCAAAGATTGTTATTTTGCCTCATCAGGATCTCTGTCCCGATGGCGCAGTTCTGGAAGCTGAGACCGGCGAAACCATTCTCGACGTTGCCCTGCGTAACGGTATCGAGATTGAACACGCCTGTGAAAAATCCTGTGCCTGCACGACCTGCCACTGCATTGTACGTGAAGGTTTTGATTCTTTGCCGGAAAGCACAGAAGAAGAAGACGACATGCTGGATAAAGCCTGGGGACTGGAGCCGGAGAGCCGTTTAAGCTGTCAGGCACGGGTAACCGAGGACGATTTAGTGGTCGAAATCCCACGTTACACAATCAATCATGCACGTGAGCATTAACAGAGGGTAGTATGGGACTGAAGTGGACCGATAGCCGCGAAATCGGCGAGGCGCTGTACGACGCGTTCCCCGATCTCGATCCCAAGACCGTTCGTTTCACCGATCTGCACCAATGGATCTGTGACCTGGAAGAGTTCGATGATGATCCACAGGCATCGAACGAAAAAATCCTTGAGGCCATTTTACTGGTCTGGCTGGACGAAGCCGAATAAGTCAACGGGCTGCCCACGGGTGGCCCGTTTTCCTGTATGCGCGAAATAAGGATAAATAAAATGACAGAAGCCATGAAAATTACGCTTTCCACGCAACCCGCTGACGCTCGCTGGGGTGAAAAGGCGACATACAGCATTAATAATGACGGTATTACCCTGCACCTGAACGGAAAAGATGATCTCAGCCTTATCCAGCGCGCCGCGCGTAAAATTGACGGCCTGGGGATTAAACATGTCCAACTGGATGGTGAAGGCTGGGATACCGAACGTAGCTGGGCGTTCTGGCAGGGTTACAAAGGACCAAAAGGCACCCGCAAAGTTGAGTGGGCCGCTCTGGACGAGGCGCAGCGCAAAGAGCTGGATAACCGTCTGAAGATTATTGACTGGGTGCGCGATACCATTAACGCACCTGCAGAAGAGCTGGGCCCGGAACAGCTGGCGCAACGCGCGGTAGACCTGCTGTGTGGCGTGGCCTGCGACAACGTCTCGTACCGTATCACCAAAGGTGAAGATCTGCGCGAGCAGAACTACATGGGGCTGCATACCGTAGGTCGAGGCTCTGAACGCCCGCCGGTGCTTCTGGCGCTGGATTACAACCCGACTGGCGACAAAGAAGCTCCAGTTTATGCCTGCCTGGTTGGCAAGGGAATTACCTTTGACTCCGGCGGATACAGCATCAAGCAAAGCGCATTTATGGACTCAATGAAGTCCGATATGGGCGGTGCGGCAACGGTCACTGGTGCGCTGGCGTTTGCCATCACCCGTGGCCTGAACAAGCGTGTGAAGCTGTATCTGTGCTGCGCGGATAACCTGATCAGCGGCAACGCCTTTAAGCTTGGCGATATCATTCACTATCGCAACGGTAAAAAAGTTGAAGTGATGAATACCGATGCTGAAGGGCGTCTGGTACTGGCCGATGGCCTGATCGATGCCAGCGCGCAAAAACCTGAATTGATCATTGATGCTGCCACGCTGACCGGCGCGGCGAAAACCGCACTGGGCAACGATTACCACGCGCTGTTTAGCTTTGATGACCAACTGGCCGCGCGTTTGTTGGCAAGTGCGGCGCAAGAAAACGAGCCGTTCTGGCGTTTGCCGTTGGCAGAGTTCCACCGTAGTCAACTGCCGTCAAATTTTGCTGAGCTGAATAATACCGGCAGTGCGGCCTACCCAGCGGGTGCAAGCACCGCGGCGGGCTTCCTGTCCCATTTCGTGGAAAATTACCAGCAAGGCTGGCTGCACATCGATTGCTCTGCAACCTATCGCAAAGCGCCGGTTGAGCAGTGGTCTGCGGGCGCAACCGGTCTGGGTGTGCGCACCATCGCGAATCTGCTGACCGCATAATTCATGACTGTATTGCCGGATGGCGCTACGCTTATCCGGCTTACATGTATTCATCCAATTTGTGATACTTATGTCCGAAACAAAAAATGAATTAGAAACGTTGCTGGAGCAAGCAGCGACAGAGCCTGCGCATCGTCCGGCATTTTTCCGTACTTTACTGGAATCCACCGTCTGGGTGCCGGGAACTGCCGCAGAAGGCGAGGCGGTGGTAGAAGACAGCGCCCTCGACCTTCAACACTGGGAAAAAGAAGACGGCACGACCGTGATCCCGTTCTTCACCTCCCTGGAAGCCCTGCAACAGGCGGTTGAAGATGAGCAAGCATTTGTCGTTATGCCGGTGCGTACGCTATTTGAAATGACGCTTGGCGAAACGCTCTTTCTCAACGCTAAACTGCCGACCGGCAAAGAGTTTATGCCGCGTGAAATCAGCCTGCTGATGGGGGAAGAGGGGAATCCGCTAAGCACCCAGGAAGTACTGGAAGGTGGTGAATCGCTGATCCTTTCTGAAGTCGCTGAACCTCCGGCGCAGATGATTGACTCACTGACCACGCTGTTTAAAACCATTAAGCCGGTAAAACGCGCATTTCTCTGCTCAATCAAAGAAAGTGCGGAAGCCCAGCCGAATCTGCTGATTGGTATTGAAGCTGAAGGTGATATTGAAGAGATCATCCATGCTGCGGGTAGCGTCGCGACCGATACGTTGCCGGGTGATGAACCCATTGATATCTGCCAGGTGAAGAAAGGTGAGAAGGGCGTGAGTCACTTTATCACTGAGCACATCGCACCGTTCTACGAACGCCGCTGGGGCGGTTTCCTGCGCGACTTCAAACAGAACCGGATTATCTGAGTGAAGGAAAGCCGCCACGAAGGATTATACCTCGCGCACTGAATAATTTTGCCGCTAACTCAGTTGGCTTTTTCTCCCTCAAAAGGGAGTATTAGTGCGCTACGATGAGCCTGCTTTGCTAAAGCAGCACAGCCTGTTGGAAAGGCAGCGAACCGGACTGGCACAAAAAAACCGCTCATTGAGCGGTTTTTTTGTGGGTGAAAAAGATGAGTAAATCAGATTTTATTGAGTCTCAGCCGGTTCTACCGGTAAATCGTTACGCGCGCCCCATTCGCTCCATGCACCGTCATACAATGCGACGTTAGAAACGCCCAGTGTGGCAAGCGCCAGCACAACCACCGCCGCCGTGACGCCTGAGCCGCAGCTGGCGATAATGGGGCGGTCAAAGCTTACGCCGTGGCTGAAGAAAATAGCATCCAGTTCGTCGGTAGTTTTCAGTTCACCGTCACGAACCAGTTCTGTCCACGGTACGTTAAGCGCACCCGGCACATGGCCACGCTTGAGGCCCGGACGCGGCTCGTCAACTTCGGCATTAAAACGCGCAGCCGGTCGGGCATCGACGATCTGCGCCGTTTTTTCATGACTGGCCAGCAGTACGTCGGTAACGCGCACAACCGCTTCAGGCGTAAATGCCACGTTAAATTCACCTTCCGGTAAATCCTCATTTCCTTCTTTGAGCATTAGCTCATCGCGCTGCCAGCCAGCCAGACCGCCCGCCAGAATGGAGACATTCTCGACACCAAATGTCCGCAGCATCCACCATGCGCGCGGCGCGGAAAACAGGTTGCCATCATCGTAGACAACCAGGTGTTTATCCTGATGAACGCCCAATTCGCGCATCGCTACGGCAAAGGCTTCCGGTCGCGGCATCATATGCGGTAGCGGTGACGTATGGTCGGAAAGCGCTTCAATATCAAAAAAGACTGCGCTAGGAATATGGCCTGCACGATACTCCTCGCCAACATCGCGATCTTCCTGTCCTGGAGGTGCCATCCGGGCATCAAGAATTTGTATTTCCGGGTCGTCAATGTGTTCGGCAAGCCAGTCGGCAGCGACAAAAAAGGCGGTGGTCATAGGCATCTCCATTTTTACCAGGTTTTGGCAAATTGTCGGATGTTTAGTGCAATGCGACAAGTAAAAGAGGCTGATTTGTCAGGCGAATCCACATTAATCACGAAAAAATAGGACAACCTGGAACAGTTACTGGCTTCCACAGCCGAAAATCTGACGCATAATAGTTGTTCTACGTAGCTAACGGGCCACTACGGCCAGGGATGAAAAATGAAACATTTACGCGTAGCGGCCTGTATGCTGATGCTGGCACTGGTTGGGTGCGATAATAATAACGAAAAATCACCGACGGCTGCGAAGCCTGATGCGCCTGCACCGCAGACTGCGCCAGCAAAAGATAAGGCCCAATTACAAAAGCTGATTCAGCAAAGCCAGGGCAAGTCGCTGACGTTGCTTGATGCCTCCGAGGTCCAACTCGACGGCGCGGCAACGCTTGTTTTGACCTTTTCCATTCCCCTCGATCCGGAACAAGATTTTTCTCGCGTAGTGCACGTTGTTGATAAAAAAAGCGGCAAAGTGGATGGTGCCTGGGAGCTGGCGCCAAATCTAAAAGAGCTACGCTTACGCCATCTCGAACCTAACCGGGAACTGGTGGTTACCATTGAGCGTGATTTGCTGGCGCTGAATAAAGCGACGTTCGCTATCGATTATGAAAAAAACATTACCACCCGCGACGTCCAGCCAAGCGTAGGGTTCGCTAGTCGCGGATCGCTGCTGCCGGGAAAAGTGATTGAAGGGTTACCGGTGATGGCCCTTAACGTTAATAGCGTGGATGTGAACTTCTTTCGCGTGAAGCCTGAGTCGCTCGGTGCGTTTGTCAGCCAGTGGGAATACCGTAATTCGTTGTCAAACTGGGAGTCAGACAATCTGCTGAAAATGGCGGAGCTGGTTTATACCGGACGCTTTGACCTCAATCCTGAGCGTAACACCCGAGAGAAGCTGCTACTGCCACTGAGCGATATCAAGCCGTTGCAGCAAGCAGGCGTTTACATTGCGGTGATGAATCAGGCCGGACACTATAACTACAGCAATGCTGCTACGCTGTTTACGCTCAGTGATATTGGTGTCTCTGCGCACCGTTACCACAATCAACTGGATGTCTTTACGCAGAGTCTGGAAAACGGCGCTGCGCAGCAGGGTATTGAGGTCACGTTACTCAACGAAAAAGGGCAGACGCTGGCGCAGGCTACCAGTGACGCGCAGGGTCACGTCAAGCTGGAAACCGATAAAGACGCGGCCTTATTGCTGGCCCGTAAAGACGGGCAAACCACGCTGCTGGACCTGAAGCTCCCGGCGTTGGATCTGGCTGAATTTGATATTGCCGGCGCGCCGGGATACAGCAAGCAGTTCTTTATGTTTGGCCCCCGAGACCTCTATCGCCCTGGCGAAACGGTGATCCTCAATGGGTTACTGCGAGATAGCGACGGCAAAACGCTGCCTGACCAGCCGGTGAAGCTGGAGGTCGTTAAGCCCGACGGACAGGTGTTACGCTCGGTAGTGAGCCAACCGGAAAACGGTCTGTATCGCTTTAGCTGGCCGCTGGACAGCAGCGCGCCAACCGGCATGTGGCATATTCGTGCCAATACTGGCGACAACCAGTCGCGGATGTGGGATTTCCACGTCGAAGATTTCATGCCTGAGCGGATGGCGCTCAATCTCACCGCCAATAAAATGCCGGTGGCTCCAACTGATGAAGTGAAGTTCTCGGTGGTGGGCTACTACCTGTATGGCGCGCCCGCCAACGGCAATGCTCTGCAAGGGCAGCTTTTCCTGCGCCCGTTGCGGGAAGCGGTGCAGGCATTACCGGGGTTCCAGTTTGGTAATATTGCCGAAGAAAATCTTTCTCGCAGCCTCGATGAGGTTCAGTTGACGCTGGATGACCACGGTCGCGGCGAAGTGACTACCAGCAGCCAATGGCAGGAGACGCATTCTCCGTTACAGGTGATTCTGCAAGCCAGCCTGCTGGAGTCGGGTGGCCGTCCGGTGACGCGTCGGGTTGAACAAGCCATCTGGCCTGCGGATACGCTGCCAGGTATTCGTCCGCAGTTTGCGGCGAGAGCCGTTTATGACTACCGCACCGATACTACCGTCAATCAGCCTGGCGTTGATGAAAACAGCAATGCCGCTTTTGATATTGTGTATGCCGATGCGCAAGGCGAGAAAAAAGCGGTGTCCGGTTTACAGGTGCGTTTGATCCGTGAACGCCGTGATTATTACTGGAACTGGTCTGAAGGCGAGGGCTGGCAATCGCAGTTCGATCAAAAAGATCTGGTTGAGGGTGAGCAGACCCTGGATCTTAAAGCCGATGAGACCGGTAAAGTCAGCTTCCCTGTCGAGTGGGGTGCCTATCGCCTGGAAGTGAAAGCTCCGAATGATGCGGTGAGCAGCGTGCGCTTCTGGGCTGGTTATAGCTGGCAGGATAACAGCGACGGCAGCGGGGAAGTGCGTCCCGATCGCGTGACCCTGAAACTGGATAAACCCGGCTATCGTCCCGGCGATACCATGAAGCTACACATTGCCGCACCCGCTGCTGGCAAAGGTTACGCGATGGTGGAGTCCAGCGAAGGCCCGCTGTGGTGGCAAGAGATAGACGTACCGACGGATGGTCTTGATATCTCCATCCCGGTCGATAAAACCTGGAATCGCCATGACTTGTATCTCAGCGCGCTGGTGGTTCGTCCTGGCGACAAGTCTCGTTCGGCAACGCCAAAACGGGCAGTCGGCTTACTGCATTTGCCGTTAGGCGATGAAAACCGTCGTCTGGCGCTGGCGCTGGAAAGTCCGGCGAAAATGCGTCCAAATCAGCCGTTGACCGTCAAGATTAAAGCCAGCGTTAAAAATGGCGACGTGCCAAAACAGGTTAACGTGCTGGTCTCAGCCGTTGACAGCGGGGTGTTGAACATTACCGATTACGCCACGCCGGATCCCTGGCAGGCATTTTTCGGGCAAAAACGCTATGGCGCGGATATTTATGATATTTACGGCCAGGTGATCGAAGGGCAAGGACGTCTGGCGGCGCTGCGCTTTGGTGGTGACGGCGATGAGTTAAAACGCGGCGGCAAGCCACCGGTTAATCACGTCAATATCGTAGCGCAACAGGCGCTGCCGGTGACGCTTAACGAGCAGGGCGAAGGTACGGTGACGTTACCAATTGGTGATTTCAACGGCGAGCTGCGGGTAATGGCGCAAGCCTGGACGGCGGATGACTTTGGCAGTAGCGAAAGCAAAGTGATTGTCGCCGCGCCGGTAATTACTGAACTGAACATGCCGCGCTTTCTGGCGGGGGGCGATACCTCGCGCCTGACGCTGGACGTGACCAACCTGACTGACAAACCGCAAACGCTGATTATTAATCTCGCGGCCAGCGGTTTACTGGAGCTGATGGGGCAAGATCCCGCCCCGGTGAATCTGGCGCCAGGCGTACGGACTACGCTGTTTATTCCGGTGCGTGCGCGGGAGGGCTTTGGCGATGGCGAAATTCAGGCGCAAATTAGCGGTCTGAATCTACCGGGTGAAACGCTGCCTGTTCAGCATAAACAGTGGAAAATTGGCGTGCGACCGGCGTTCCCGGCGCAAACTGTTAATTACGGCGTCGCACTTCAGCCGGGCGCAACCTGGCAGCTTCCGGGCCAAGAACTGACGAATTTCTCTCCTGTGACGATGCAAGGACAACTGCTGTTCAGCGGTAAGCCACCGCTGAATCTGGCGCGCTATATCCGTGAACTGAAAGCTTACCCTTACGGTTGCCTCGAGCAAACGGCGAGCGGGTTGTTCCCATCCTTATACACCAATGCCGCGCAGTTGAAGGCGTTAGGTATCGCGGGCGACAGTGATGAAAAACGCCGTGCGGCAGTAGAGATTGGCATCTCTCGTTTACTGCAAATGCAGCGTGATAACGGCGGTTTTGCGCTGTGGGATAAGAACGGGTCGGAAGAGTACTGGCTGACCGCGTATGTGATGGATTTCCTCGTTCGTGCGAATGAACAAGGCTATAGCGTTCCGGCAGAGGTGATTAACCGGGGTAACGAGCGGCTGCTGCGCTATTTGCAGGATCCGGGCATGATGTCGATTCGCTATACCGACGACGCATCAGCAAGCCGGTTTGCCGTACAGGCCTACGCCGCGCTGGTGCTGGCTCGTCAGCAGAAAGCCCCGCTCGGCGCGCTGCGTGAGATCTGGGAGCGTCGTGCACAGGCGGCTTCCGGTTTACCGCTGATGCAACTGGGGATAGCGCTGAAAAACATGGGCGACGCCAACCGCAGTGAACAAGCGTTGACGCTGGCGCTGAATACGCCACGTCGCGATGCGCAGCAGTGGATGGCGGATTACGGCAGTCAGCTACGTGACAACGCGCTGATGCTGGCATTGTTGGAAGAGAACAAGCTTAAACCTGACGTGCAGAATACGCTGCTGAACACCTTGTCAGAACAGGCCTTTGGGCAGCGCTGGCTCTCTACTCAGGAAAACAATGCGCTGTTCCTTGCCGCGCGTACGTTGCAGGACTTGCCTGGCTCGTGGCAGGCGCAAACGTCACTCTCTGAACAGGCGTTAGCCGGGGAGAAATCACAAACGCGTAATCTGGATGCTGACGCGCTGTCTACGCTGAACGTCACCAATACCGGTAATCTGCCGCTGTGGCTGCGTCTGGATGTGAGTGGTTACCCGAAAACCTCGCCGACGCCTGCCAGCAACGTCCTGCACATCGAGCGTCAGATCCTGGGGCTCGACGGGAACAGCAAAGCGCTGGATTCTCTGCGCAGCGGCGAGCTGGTACTGGTCTGGCTGGAGGTGAAAGCCAGCCAGAATGTACCGGATGCGTTGGTGGTTGACTTACTGCCAGCCGGCCTGGAGCTGGAAAACCAGAATCTGGCCAACGGCAGCGCCAGCCTGCAGGACAGCGGCAGCGAGGTAGCGAATTTGCTCAATCAGATGCAGCAGGCGGATATCCAGCACGTTGAGTTCCGTGACGATCGCTTTGTCGCCGCGGTAGCGGTCAACGAAGGGCAGCCGGTGACGCTGGTCTATCTGGCGCGGGCGGTAACGCCGGGGACCTATCAGGTTCCTGTGCCGCAGGTGGAGTCAATGTATGTTCCGCAGTGGCGCGCGACCGGTGCGACAGAGGGGCTTTTGATTGTCAGACCGTAAATGATGCGCGGGTTGTGGAAACGCGGCTGCTGGCTCTGGCTGGCAGCCGTTGCGCTATTGCTGGTAATGGGGGTTTGGGCGGCAGATAAAATCTGGCCGCTGCCGCTTCACGAAGTCGATCCGGCACGTGTCGTGGTGGCTTACGATGGTACGCCGCTATGGCGCTTCGCCGACGCGGACGGCATCTGGCGTTATCCGGTGACTATTGATGAGGTGTCCCCCCGTTACCTTGAGGCGTTAATCAACTACGAAGACCGCTGGTTCTGGAAACATCCCGGCGTCAATCCGTTTTCAGTGCTGCGCGCGGCATGGCAGGACCTCTCCTCAGGTCGCGTCGTTTCAGGCGGTAGTACGCTCACCATGCAGGTCGCACGATTGCTCGATCCCCACCCGCGAACTTTCGGCGGCAAGTTCCGCCAGCTCTGGCGCGCATTGCAGCTGGAATGGCATCTTTCTAAGCGCGACATCCTGACGCTATATCTTAACCGTGCGCCGTTTGGCGGCACGCTGCAGGGCGTGGGTGCTGCGAGCTGGGCCTACCTTGGTAAATCTCCCACACAGTTGAGTTATTCCGATGCCGCGCTGCTGGCCGTGTTGCCGCAGGCACCGAGCCGTCTGCGCCCGGACCGCTGGCCGGATCGCGCTGAAGCGGCGCGCAATAAAGTGCTTGAGCGCATGGCGACGCAGGGCGTTTGGCCTGCCAGACAGGTGCAGGAGTCACGTGAAGAACCGGTCTGGCTGGCGCCCAGACAAATGCCGCAGCTAGCGCCGTTATTCTCGCGCATGATGCTGGGAAAAAGCCGGAGCGATAAAATCGTGACCACCCTTGACGCCGGATTGCAGCGCCAACTGGAAGAGCTGGCGCAAAACTGGAAGGGCCGCTTACCTGCGCGCAGTTCGCTGGCGATGATTGTGGTCGATCACACTGATATGAGCGTACGTGGCTGGGTGGGGTCGGTAGATATGAATGACGACTCCCGCTTTGGCCATGTGGATATGGTGAATGCGATCCGCTCGCCGGGCTCGGTGCTGAAGCCGTTTATCTATGGTCTGGCGCTGGATGACGGATTAATTCACCCTGCTTCATTGTTGCAGGATGTGCCGCGTCGAACCGGAGATTATCGACCAGGGAATTTTGACAGTGGTTTTCATGGCCCGGTGAGTATGAGCGAAGCGCTGGTGCGCTCGCTGAATTTACCCGCCGTGCAGGTACTTGAAGCCTATGGCCCGAAGCGTTTTGCCGCATCGTTACGTAACGTTGGCTTACCGCTGTATCTGCCCGCAGGTGCCGCACCGAATCTGTCGCTGATTTTGGGCGGGGCAGGGGCCAGACTGGAAGACATGGCGGCGGCGTACAGTGCCTTTGCCCGTCAGGGAAAAGCGGGAAAACTGCGCCTGCAGCCAGACGATCCACTGCTGGAGCGTCCGTTGATGTCGGTAGGCGCGGCTTGGATTATTCGCCGCATTATGGCTGACGAAGCGCAACCGCTGCCGGATAACGCGCTGAGCAGAGTGGTTCCGCTGGCGTGGAAAACGGGTACCAGTTATGGCTATCGTGATGCGTGGGCGATTGGCGTTAACGCCCGTTATGTGATGGGTATCTGGACCGGCAGACCCGACGGTACGCCGGTGGTGGGCCAGTTTGGTTTTGCCAGCGCCGTGCCGCTGCTCAATCAGGTCAACAATCTTTTGCTCTCTCGCGGGACAAATCAGCCAGAGGATCCGCGCCCTGAATCCGTTAGCCGCGGCGTAGTGTGCTGGCCGGGCGGGCAGTCACTTGCGCCCGGAGACAGTAACTGTCGACGCCGTCTGGCAACCTGGCTGCTGGACGGCAGCCAGCCGCCCACGTTGTTATTGCCCGAACAGGAGGGCGTGAGTGGCATTCGTTTCCCCGTCTGGCTGGATGATGAAGGCAAACGTGTGGCGGCGGATTGCCCGCAGGCGCGCGAACAAACGTTAATCGTCTGGCCTTTACCGCTGGAGCCATGGCTGCCGGAGTCAGAGCGCCGTGGGGCGAGATTACCGCCGGTTTCTGCCACGTGTCCGCCGCTGGGGCAGGATGCTTCGCTGCCGTTGCAGTTGACAGGGGTTCGTGATGGCGCGATCGTGAAGCGTTTACCCGGTTCTGCGCTGGCCTCATTGCCGGTACAAACCAGCGGTGGGACTGGCGATCGCTGGTGGTTTCTTAACGGTGAACGGCTGGATGAACGCGGACGCCGTCTTACGCTACGGCTGGCGACCAAAGGGGATTATCAACTGCTGGTGATGGATGACGCCGGACAGGTGGCGACGGTGAGATTTTCGTTGCAGTAGACCACCAGGTGACTTTTGTTGCTAAAATTCATCTTATTTTAAAGAAATGTTATCTTCGTCAATAGTCAATTGCCGGGATGCTCTTTATAATCCGCGCCAGGTAAACAACAACAAAACATCTTTTTCCGAGGTAATCATGGCTATTGAACGTACTTTTTCCATCATCAAACCAAACGCGGTGGCAAAAAACGTTATTGGGAGCATCTTTGCGCGCTTTGAAGCAGCAGGGTTCAAAATTGTCGGTACTAAAATGCTGCACCTGACCGTTGAGCAGGCGCGTGGCTTCTATGCTGAGCATGATGGTAAGCCGTTCTTTGACGGTCTGGTTGAATTCATGACCTCCGGTCCTATCGTTGTTTCTGTTCTGGAAAGCGAAAATGCCGTACAGCGTCACCGTGATCTGCTGGGTGCAACCAACCCGGCGAATGCGCTGGCGGGTACTCTGCGTGCAGACTACGCTGATAGCTTCACTGAGAACGGTACTCACGGTTCCGACTCCGTTGAATCTGCCGCGCGTGAAATCGCCTATTTCTTCGGTGAAGGCGAGGTTTGCCCGCGCACGCGCTAATCTCCTGCGTCTTTCACATCGCATCGTTTTCTATGCTTTCAGGGAGGCTCGAACGTGCCGCTTTCCTGCGATGCGAAATCCTTTGGAGAGGAATTAGCGATTTACATATTATTTTCGCTAATGCTTCGTGCAAACGTGGCATCCCTGCGCCAGACTTTGTACAATGCAACGCCCCGGAAGAGCAGAACGCTTGCCGGGGCGTTTCTTTTTAACCCTCCACGGGCCACAACGTGTAACAACGAGGCCGGAAAAAATTATGTCTGAATTAGTTAACACCTCTGAAGTCGTCATTCCTGCGGTTCCAAATAAAAATGGAAAAATCAACCTGCTGGATCTGAACCGTCAGCAAATGCGCGAATTCTTCAAAGATATGGGTGAAAAACCGTTTCGTGCCGATCAGGTCATGAAGTGGATGTACCACTATTGCAGCGACAACTTTGATGACATGACTGACATCAATAAGGTGCTGCGTAACAAGCTGAAAGAAGTGGCTGAAATTCGCGCCCCGGAAGTGGTGGAAGAGCAGCGTTCCTCTGACGGTACGATCAAATGGGCCATCGCGGTTGGCGATCAGCGCGTAGAAACCGTGTATATCCCGGAAGACGATCGCGCGACCCTGTGTGTTTCTTCACAGGTCGGTTGTGCATTAGAGTGTAAATTCTGCTCTACGGCGCAACAGGGCTTTAACCGTAACCTGCGGGTGTCGGAAATCATTGGTCAGGTCTGGCGTGCGGCGAAAATCGTCGGTGCGGTGAAAGCTACCGGCGTGCGTCCTATCACCAACGTGGTGATGATGGGGATGGGCGAGCCGCTGCTCAACCTGACCAACGTGGTGCCAGCGATGGAAATCATGCTGGATGACTTCGGTTTTGGGCTGTCAAAGCGTCGCGTCACGCTCTCCACCTCAGGCGTTGTCCCTGCGCTGGATAAGCTGGGCGATATGATTGATGTCGCGCTGGCGATTTCTCTGCATGCGCCGAACGATGAAATTCGTGACGAAATTGTACCTATCAACAAAAAGTACAATATCGAAACATTCCTCGGCGCGGTTCGTCGTTATCTGGAGAAGTCCAACGCTAACCAGGGTCGTGTGACCATTGAGTATGTGATGTTAGATCACATCAATGATGGTACTGAACACGCGCATCAGTTGGCAGAGCTGCTGAAAGATACGCCGTGTAAGATTAACCTGATCCCGTGGAACCCGTTCCCTGGCGCGCCGTATGGCCGTAGCTCTAACAGCCGTATCGATCGTTTCTCCAAAGTGTTGATGAGCTATGGTTTCACTACCATCGTGCGTAAAACACGTGGCGATGACATCGATGCAGCCTGCGGTCAGCTGGCGGGTGATGTTATCGACCGTACCAAGCGTACTCTGCGTAAGCGTATGCAGGGCGACGCTATCGATATCAAGACCGTTTGATGTTGAGTGCACTACGGTATAATTCATGTACCGTAGTGCAACGTAAGCCAAATGAGGTTTTTTGTTGTTGTCGTCAGGTCAATAATAACGGTGCGTTTTTGTCGACTTTAAGGCAGTATGTAGCGGCGCAACAAGCCTTTAGCCCTCAGGTTTACGTTGTTTTGTCTTTGATAGTCTGACCGTTTTATACTGTCTGACGAAGGTTAACTGACCAGATGTTTCGCGGTGTGGGTGAGCATTGTGGCTCGCCGGCATCAGAACCCAAATTTACGCAGCTGTAGCGAATGAATACTGAAGCCACGCACGACAAAAATGAAGCACTATCCACCGGCGTTCGTCTGCGCAATGCCCGTGAACAACTCGGATTCAGCCAGCAGGCAGTCGCGGAGCGACTTTGCCTGAAGGTCTCCACGGTACGTGATATTGAAGAAGATAAGGCACCAGCCGATCTCGCTTCAACATTCCTGCGCGGGTATATCCGTTCTTATGCGCGTCTGGTGCATATTCCTGAAGAAGAACTGTTGCCAGGGCTGGAAAAACAGGCTCCGATTCGCCCAGCCAAAGTCGCACCGATGCAGAGCTTCTCGCTCGGTAAGCGTCGTAAGAAACGTGACGGCTGGTTAATGACCTTTACCTGGCTGGTGCTGTTTGTCGTTGTCGGACTGACGGGAGCCTGGTGGTGGCAGAACCATAAGGCGCAGCAGGAAGAGATCACCACCATGGCCGATCAATCCTCCGCTGAGCTGAATGCCGGTAAAGATGGTGCGCAGAACGTACCGTTAGATACCAGCGCCGCAGCGGGCCAGGATACTACCCCGGCTCCAGACGATGGCGCGGTGGCGGACGCAGCGCCTACGCCAGATGTTGCTGCAACCCCGGCACCTGCCGCTGATGCGCAGCAGAATGCCGTTGTGGCACCTTCTCAGGCTAACGTCGATACCGCAACTGCTGCGCCAGCTACCGCGGCGCCGCTGCCGACTGACCAGGCGGGTGTCACTACCCCAGCAGCCGATCCTAACGCACTGGTAATGAACTTTACTGCCGATTGCTGGCTGGAAGTGACCGATGCGACCGGAAAAAAACTGTTCAGTGGTATGCAGCGTAAGGACGGCAATCTGAATCTGACGGGTCAGGCGCCGTACAAACTGAAAATTGGCGCTCCGGCGGCAGTGCAGATTCAGTTCCAGGGTAAACCTGTCGATCTGAGTCGTTTTATCAGAACTAACCAGGTTGCGCGTCTGACCGTTAATGCCGAACAATCACCGGCTCAGTAACAGACGGCAATGCGGGAGATTTTTTAATGCATAACCAGGCTCCAATTCAACGTAGAAAATCGACACGCATTTACGTTGGGAACGTGCCGATCGGCGATGGCGCGCCCATCGCCGTACAGTCTATGACCAATACGCGTACCACAGATGTGGAAGCGACGGTTAATCAGATCAAAGCGCTGGAACGCGTCGGCGCAGATATTGTTCGTGTCTCTGTACCGACAATGGATGCAGCAGAAGCGTTCAAGCTTATCAAACAGCAGGTTAATGTCCCGCTGGTTGCCGATATTCACTTCGACTATCGTATCGCGCTGAAGGTGGCGGAATACGGCGTCGATTGCCTGCGTATCAACCCAGGCAATATCGGTAATGAAGAGCGTATTCGCATGGTAGTGGACTGCGCTCGTGATAAAAATATTCCTATCCGTATCGGCGTCAACGCCGGATCGCTGGAAAAAGATCTGCAGGAAAAATACGGTGAACCGACGCCGCAGGCGCTGCTGGAATCCGCTATGCGCCATGTGGATCACCTCGATCGACTGAACTTCGATCAATTCAAAGTCAGCGTTAAAGCGTCTGACGTTTTCCTCGCTGTTGAATCCTATCGCCTGCTGGCGAAACAGATCGATCAACCGCTGCATTTGGGGATCACCGAAGCCGGTGGCGCACGCAGTGGGGCGGTAAAATCAGCGATCGGTTTAGGATTGCTGTTGTCCGAAGGGATCGGCGATACGCTGCGTGTCTCTCTGGCGGCGGATCCGGTGGAAGAGATCAAAGTTGGCTTCGATATCCTGAAATCGCTGCGCATTCGTGCCCGCGGGATCAACTTTATCGCCTGCCCAACCTGCTCGCGTCAGGAGTTCGACGTTATCGGTACGGTGAACGCGCTGGAACAACGTCTGGAAGATATCATTACGCCAATGGATGTTTCGATTATCGGCTGCGTGGTGAACGGTCCTGGCGAAGCGCTGGTTTCTACGCTGGGCGTCACGGGCGGTAACAAGAAAAGCGGTCTGTATGAAGACGGCGTGCGTAAGGATCGACTCGATAACGACGATATGATTACGCAGCTTGAAGCCCGCATTCGCGCCAAAGCGAGTATCCTGGACGAAGCGCGTCGTATTGACGTGCAGCAGCTTGAAAAATAACAACGTGATGGGAAGCGGCGTGCTTCCCGTGTATGATTGAACCCGCATGGCGCCCGCATTGTTCGGGTTAGCGCTGAGGGTTCATTTTTATATTCATAAAGAGAATAAACGTGGCAAAAAACATTCAAGCCATTCGCGGCATGAACGATTATCTGCCTGGCGAAACCGCCATCTGGCAGCGCATTGAAGGCACTCTCAAAAACGTGCTCGGCAGCTACGGTTACAGTGAAATCCGCTTGCCGATTGTAGAGCAGACCCCGTTATTCAAACGCGCGATCGGTGAAGTCACCGACGTGGTTGAAAAAGAGATGTATACCTTTGAGGACCGTAATGGCGACAGCCTGACGTTGCGTCCTGAAGGGACTGCGGGCTGCGTACGCGCCGGCATCGAACATGGTCTCCTGTACAATCAGGAACAGCGTCTGTGGTATATCGGGCCGATGTTCCGCCACGAACGTCCGCAAAAAGGGCGCTATCGTCAATTCCATCAGCTGGGTGTCGAAGTGTTTGGCCTGCAAGGCCCGGACATCGATGCTGAACTGATTATGCTGACCGCTCGCTGGTGGCGCGCGCTGGGTATTTCTCAGCATGTCAGCCTTGAGCTGAACTCAATTGGTTCGCTTGAAGCCCGCGCTAACTACCGTGATGCGCTGGTCGCCTACCTGGAACAGCACAAAGAGAAACTGGACGAAGACTGCAAGCGCCGTATGTACACTAACCCGCTGCGCGTTCTCGACTCCAAAAACCCGGAAGTACAGGCGCTGCTCAACGACGCACCTGCGCTGGGCGACTATCTTGATGACGACTCTCGCGAGCACTTTGCGGGCCTGTGCAAACTGCTGGAATCCGCAGGTATTGCCTACACCGTCAATCAGCGTCTGGTTCGTGGTCTTGATTATTACAACCGCACCGTATTTGAGTGGGTTACCAGCAGCCTGGGCTCTCAGGGTACCGTGTGTGCCGGTGGGCGTTACGACGGTCTGGTAGAGCAACTTGGCGGTCGCGCAACGCCGGCCGTGGGCTTTGCCATGGGTCTGGAACGACTTGTTTTGTTAGTTCAGGCAGTTAATCCGGAATTTAACGCAGATCCTGTTGTCGATATATACCTGGTCGCTTCGGGGGCGGATACGCAGTCGGTTGCAATGCGGCTTGCAGAACGTCTGCGCGATGAAGTTCCTGGTGTGAAACTGATGACAAACCACGGTGGCGGCAACTTTAAGAAACAGTTCGCCCGCGCCGACAAGTGGGGCGCCCGCGTTGCACTGGTACTGGGCGAGTCCGAAGTGGCTGACGGTACTGTTGTAGTGAAGGATTTGCGCTCTGGTGAGCAAACGGCAGTAGCGCAGGATAGCGTTGCCGCGCATTTGCGCACTCTACTGGGCTAAGGAGAAGGACAGCGTGGAAATTTACGAGAACGAAAACGACCAGATTGATGCAGTAAAACGCTTCTTTGCTGAAAACGGCAAAGCGCTGGCTGTTGGGGTCATTTTAGGGGTTGGCGCGCTGGTTGGCTGGCGTTACTGGACCAGCCATCAGACGGAGTCCGCACGCTCTGCTTCTCTGGCATATCAAAATACGGTGACTGCGGTTAGCGCGGGTAAACCGGATAGTCTTCCTGCTGCAGAGAAATTTGCCGCAGAAAACAAAAATACCTACGGCGCGTTAGCTTCACTGGAACTGGCGCAGCAGTTTGTTGACCAAAATGAACTTGAGAAAGCCGCAAGCCAGCTGCAACAAGGCTTAGCAGCGACCAGCGATGAGAATCTCAAAGCGGTGATTAACCTGCGTCTGGCGCGTGTTCAGGTTCAGCTTAAACAGGCTGATACCGCGCTGAAAACACTCGACACCATTAAAGGTGAAGGGTGGACGGCCATTGTTGCCGACCTGCGCGGTGAAGCATTGCTGAGCAAAGGCGATAAACAAGGTGCGCGTAGCGCATGGGAAGCGGGCGTGAAAAGCGATGCCTCTCCTGCTCTGAGCGAAATGATGCAGATGAAAATCAATAATTTGTCCATCTGAGAGGGACCCGATGCAATTGCGTAAATTACTTCTGCCAGGGCTGCTTTCCGTTACCCTATTGAGCGGCTGTTCACTGTTTAGTGGCGAAGAAGATGTCGTTAAGATGTCCCCATTACCGGTGGTTGAAAACCAGTTTACTCCGTCTACGGACTGGAGCACCTCTGTAGGTAACGGTATTGGTGATTTCTATTCCAATCTTCATCCTGCGCTGGCGGATAACGTTGTCTATGCAGCCGATCGCGCCGGCGTCGTTAAGGCGTTAAATGCGGACGACGGCAAAGAAGTCTGGTCTGTTAATCTGGGTGAGAAAGACGGCTGGTTCTCCCGCGCATCTGCACAGCTTTCTGGCGGTGTAACCGTGTCCGGTGGCCATGTTTACATTGGCAGCGAAAAAGCGCAGGTTTATGCGCTGAACACCAGCGATGGTACCACCGCATGGCAGACGAAAGTTGCCGGTGAAGCGCTGTCTCGTCCTGTTGTGAGCGATGGCGTGGTATTAATCCACACCAGTAACGGTCAGTTGCAGGCCTTGAACGAAGCTGACGGCGCTATCAAATGGACCGTTAACCTCGACATGCCTTCTCTGTCTCTGCGCGGCGAATCTGCCCCAGCGACCGCCTTTGGCGCAGCTATCGTTGGCGGTGATAACGGCCGCGTAAGCGCCGTGCTGATGCAGCAGGGCCAGATGATTTGGCAGCAGCGTATTTCTCAGGCGACAGGTCCAACGGAAATCGATCGTCTGAGCGACGTTGATACCACGCCGGTTATCGTCAATGGCGTTGTCTATGCGCTGGCTTATAATGGTAACCTGACGGCGCTGGATCTGCGCAGCGGCCAGATCATGTGGAAACGTGAACTGGGTTCAGTGAATGATTTCATCGTCGACGGTAACCGTATCTACCTGGTTGACCAGAACGACCGTGTACTGGCGCTGACCACCGACGGCGGCGTGACGCTGTGGACGCAAAGCGATCTGCTGCACCGTCTGCTGACGTCCCCGGTATTGTATAACGGCAATCTGGTCGTGGGTGATAGCGAAGGCTACCTGCACTGGATTAACGTTGATGATGGCCGCTTTGTCGCCCAGCAGAAAGTTGACAGCTCTGGTTTCCTGACCGAGCCGGTCTCTGCTGATGGTAAACTGCTGATCCAGGCGAAAGACGGTACGCTGTACTCTATTACGCGTTAATCGTCCCGGCCGCTCGCTTTGAAAAACGGCTCCTGGTGCAGGGGCCGTTTTACTGTTTTTAACAACGGCGCAAAAAATGTGCCCGTTGTCTGATGATTTATTAAATGAGGCTTTAAACATGGTACCTGTGGTCGCGCTTGTCGGGCGCCCTAACGTTGGCAAATCCACGTTATTTAACCGTCTAACTCGCACCCGAGATGCGCTGGTTGCGGATTTCCCGGGTCTGACTCGTGACCGTAAGTACGGTCGTGCGGAAATTGAAGGCCGCGAGTTTATCTGTATTGATACCGGCGGTATTGATGGCACCGAAGACGGTGTAGAAACCCGCATGGCGGAACAGTCGCTGTTGGCGATCGAAGAAGCGGACGTTGTGCTGTTCATGGTAGATGCGCGTGCTGGCCTGATGCCTGCGGATGAAGCCATTGCGAAACATCTGCGTTCGCGCCAGAAACCGACGTTCCTGGTAGCCAACAAAACTGACGGACTCGATCCTGATCAGGCGGTCGTCGATTTCTACTCGCTGGGTCTGGGTGAAATTTATCCGATCGCGGCATCCCATGGTCGTGGCGTTCTCAGCCTGCTGGAGCATGTTCTGCTGCCGTGGATGGATGACGTTGCTCCTCAGGAAGAAGTGGATGAAGATGCAGAATATTGGGCGCAACTGGAAGCCGAAGAGAACGGCGAAGAAGAGCCTGAAGATGACTTCAATCCGCAGGACCTGCCGATCAAACTGGCGATTGTTGGTCGCCCGAACGTAGGTAAGTCCACGCTTACTAACCGTATTCTCGGCGAAGACCGCGTAGTGGTTTACGACATGCCGGGGACCACGCGTGACAGTATTTATATCCCGATGCAACGCGATGAGCGCGAATATGTGCTTATCGATACCGCGGGCGTGCGTAAGCGCGGCAAAATTACCGAAGCAGTAGAAAAATTCTCAGTTATCAAAACGCTGCAGGCGATTGAAGATGCCAACGTGGTGATGCTGGTGATTGATGCGCGCGAAGGTATTTCCGATCAGGACCTGTCGCTGCTGGGCTTTATCCTCAATAGTGGGCGTTCACTTGTTATTGTGGTCAACAAGTGGGATGGCCTGACGCAGGAAGTGAAAGAGCAGGTCAAAGAGACTTTGGACTTCCGTCTGGGCTTTATTGATTTTGCGCGTGTACACTTCATCTCTGCGCTGCACGGCAGCGGCGTGGGTAATCTGTTTGAATCGGTCCGCGAAGCGTATGACAGCTCCACCCGTCGCGTCAGCACCGCGATGCTGACGCGCATTATGACTATGGCGGCAGAAGATCATCAGCCGCCGCTGGTGCGTGGTCGTCGTGTGAAGCTGAAATATGCCCACGCCGGTGGTTATAACCCACCAATCGTGGTGATTCACGGCAACCAGGTCAAAGACCTGCCGGATTCCTACAAGCGCTATCTGATGAACTATTTCCGTAAGTCTTTGGATGTGATGGGGACGCCGATCCGCATTCAGTTCAAAGAAGGGGAAAACCCGTTTGCGAACAAGCGTAATACGCTGACGCCGACGCAGATGCGCAAACGTAAGCGTTTGATAAAACACATCAAAAAAAGCAAGTAACCGTTGCTGATGCTGATAAAAACCCGTGCTTGTCGCGGGTTTTTTTTCGAAGTTTCATCGCCAGCCTCAGCCCGTGCGATGTCAATCACTATTCATTTTTTACCAAGTTTAAATCTAAGAAAGTAGACATTTGTCGAGTTTTCATCTTAAAGTCCGGGGGCTGGTACTAGACAAAACTAGCCTTAGGTTATCAAATGGTTAAATAAATTTTCGCCGCATGTAAAAAATCGGTCAGATACGTAACTGGCTGGCGTACATCGCGGTGTTTACACACACGACGACATAACTTTCGGGAGAATTATGCAATCCTCTGTTAATCAAAAAGAAAGCCGAACTTTCTTCGGCCATCCTTATCCGCTCGGCTCGCTGTTCTTCACAGAGATGTGGGAGCGCTTCTCGTTTTATGGTATTCGCCCGTTACTGATCCTGTTTATGGCTGCTACCGTTTATGACGGCGGCATGGGGCTGGCACGTGAAAATGCCTCGGCGATTGTGGGTATCTTTGCCGGTACGATGTACCTCGCTGCGCTGCCGGGTGGCTGGCTGGCGGATAACTGGCTCGGCCAACAGAAAGCGGTGTGGTACGGTTCCATCCTGATTGCCCTCGGCCATCTGTCAATTGCGCTCTCCGCCATTATGGGGAACAACCTGTTCTTTATTGGTCTGATGTTTATCGTGCTCGGTTCCGGTCTGTTTAAGACCTGTATTTCGGTCATGGTTGGCACGCTGTACAAAAAAGGCGATGCGCGTCGCGACGGCGGTTTCTCGCTGTTCTACATGGGCATCAACATGGGGTCGTTTATCGCGCCGCTGATTTCCGGCTGGCTGATTAAAACCCACGGCTGGCACTGGGGCTTTGGCATCGGTGGTATCGGGATGTTGGTAGCGTTGATCATTTTCCGTGTATTTGCCGTTCCATCAATGAAACGCTACGACAGCGAAGTGGGGCTCGACTCCACCTGGAATAGCCCGGTAGTGAAACGTAACGGTGTGGGCGCGTGGCTGTTGGCGCTGGCCGTCGGTGCGGCGGTTATCGTTACGCTGATAGCGCAAGGCGTGATTGTAATTAATCCGGTCGCGGTTGCCAGCATGCTGGTGTACGTGATTGCAGCCTCCGTTGCGCTCTACTTTATCTACCTGTTCATCTTTGCCGGTCTGAACCGTAAAGAGCGTGCCAGACTGCTGGTCTGCTTTATCCTGCTGGTTTCCGCCGCGTTCTTCTGGTCCGCGTTTGAGCAGAAGCCAACCTCGTTCAACCTGTTCGCCAACGACTACACTAACCGTATGATCGGTGATTTTGAAATCCCGGCGGTCTGGTTCCAGTCGATAAACGCGCTGTTTATTATCCTGCTGGCACCGGTATTCAGTTGGGCATGGCCGAAGCTGGCAAGCATGAATATTCGCCCGAGTAGCATCACCAAGTTTGTTATCGGTATCCTCTTTGCGGCGGCAGGCTTCGGTCTGATGATGCTGGCGGCGCAAAACGTTCTCAGTAACGGCGGGGCAGGCGTTTCTCCATTCTGGCTGGTGGGCAGTATCCTGATGCTGACGCTTGGCGAGCTGTGCCTGAGTCCGATCGGTCTGGCGACAATGACGCTGCTGGCGCCGGAAAGAATGCGCGGGCAGATGATGGGCCTGTGGTTCTGCGCCAGTGCGCTGGGCAACCTGGCCGCAGGTTTGATTGGCGGTCATGTGAAGGCTGACCAACTGGATATGCTGCCGGATCTCTTCGCACGCTGCTCGATTGCGCTGCTGATCTGCGCTGCGGTACTGATCATCCTCATTGTTCCGATTCGTCGCATGCTGGAGAATACGCAAACTAAACCGGCAACTAGCGCCTGATAACACCTCGATTGTGCCGGGGCAGACGTTATGTCCCGGCTATTCAATTAACGAGGTAAGAGCATGCTGTTAGGATTTGTTGGGCTTGGTGCAGTCGTTGAAACGGCATACTTGCCCGCATTACGTAATATGTTCGGTGATGCACTACGCTGTGTGGGATTTGATGTTCAACCCGCAAAGCAGCCCGCAGACGTGACACGCTGTACGTCGCTCGCTGAACTTCTTGCAATGCCGCTTGATACCCTGTTTATTACCACCGCATCCCTGCATCACCTTGATGTGCTTGAACAGGCGCTGGCGGCTCCCATCGCTCGTATCGTGGTCGAAAAGCCTATTGTCGCCACGCTTTCCCAAATTGAAAAACTGAAAACGCTGCTGGCTCAACCGGATGCTGCCAACCGCGTGCTGGCACTCGACCATTGGATGGCACGCAATGGCGCAATGCAGCTGGCGTTGGGCAAACTCGGAGCGCAGTGGCAGGGCGATAATCCGCAACAGGCACTTGTCTCTCACTTTTCACACATTGCTAAAATCGACGGTTTTTTGCAGGAACCGAGCGGGTTTAACGCTGTTGGAGAACCTATTGCGCTAAACTTTGCCACCGGTGAGCCGGATACCCGTGAGCTTCGTCATCCGGACGGTGTGATTCTGGACATTGGCACACATGTACTGGCAATGCTGCGTGAAACAGTGCGTTACCTGGGCGGTAATGACAGTATGACCTTGCAGGTGAAAAGCGCTAAAGACCGTCTGGGACGTAATATTGTAGAGGGCGACCTGACCACAGCAGAAGGAGAGGCGCATCTGCAGGGACAGATTAGCGGCATTCCGCTGGATATCTGGCTGAATAAATACGCGGGGCCGGCTGGCGGACAAAAAGGCCTGCGCCTTTGTCTGCGCGATGGTCGTGTCATTAGCCATGATCGCCGTGGTGTCGAGGATGTGCTCGAATTGATTGACGGTGATGTTGTACAACGCTGGAGTCTGCCTGGTAGCGTATATGCCCATTGTCTGGCGGAGCATATTCTGGGCGCGCAAAGTCTGTTTGAACGCAGTCCACAGGAAGTGAGCCGCACGACGCAGTGCAGGCTGGAGGAAGTGGAGTGCCTGTTAACGTTACAGCAGCAGTTACGCGGGCGGCATTAAACGCATCGTGTTAAACTCAGCGCAGTAATGGATCCCTGTACTGGAGTCGCTATGTCTATTATTTGCCCGGATTGTCATGCAGAGCTGGAGCCGCAAAACGGTATGGCGCACTGTGATAACTGTAATAAAGATATTCAGTTAGAAGCGCACTGCCCGGAGTGCAATCAGCCGCTGCAGGTGCTTAAAGCCTGTGGTGCGGTGGATTATTTCTGCCAGAACGGTCATGGCCTTATCTCGAAGAAACGCGTGGCGTTTGTGCCGCTTTAATCCTGTTTTTTCCTGCGTGTTTTCTTTGTCTTCGTGACAGCTCTCACTTCGCTTTCCACCCATCCGTCAGACAGGCGGGTGGTGAGCACATCACCTGCTGTAACCTGTTTAGTCTGTTTCAGCACTTCACCCTCTTTTGCGGTCGTCACGCTATAACCGCGCGCCAGCGTGGCCAGTGGGCTGACTGCCTCAAGATGGGTAACCGCGTTGCCAAAACGCTCGCGCTGTTCGCTTAAACGCGCACGGATATTTTCCGCCAGTCGGTATTCCAGTTGCTGAATGCGTGTTTGCGCACGGTAAATACGCGGCTGCGGGTTTTGCTGATTCAGACGCTGCAGCATGCGCTGCTGACGCTGATTTGCCTGTTTAATCTTATTCTCAAGTGCGAAGTTCATTCTCTGACGCAGTCGTTCCAGCACGGTCTGCTGACGGGCCAGACGCAGTTGCGGATGCTGCTGTTGCAAGCGGTGATGAAGCTGGGTAAACCGACGAGTACGATTGGCGAGGTAGTAGTCCATCGCCATCTCCAGACGCTGCTGACCATGCTGAATTTGACGCAGCAGTTCAAGCTGATTACGGCTGACAATTTCTGCTGCCGCCGACGGCGTAGGTGCCCGTAAATCTGCAATAAAATCGGCAATAGTGACATCGGTTTCATGGCCGACGGCGCTGACAACTGGAATGCGGCTGGCAAAGATCGCCCGTGCTACACGTTCGTCGTTAAAGCTCCACAAATCTTCCAGCGAGCCGCCGCCGCGCCCGACGATCAGCACATCGCACTCGCCCCGCGCGTTCGCCAGTTCAATGGCCCGAACGATCTGCCCTGGCGCATCATCGCCCTGGACTGCGGTCGGGTAGATAATAACGGGCAGGGAAGGGTCGCGACGCTTCAGGACGTGGAGGATATCGTGCAGCGCGGCGCCGGTTTTAGAGGTGATTACCCCGACGCAGTGGGCCGGTGAGGGCAGCGTTTTTTTGAACTGCTGATCGAATAGCCCTTCAGCCTGCAGTTTGGCCTTGAGTTGCTCATATTTTTGCTGCAGCAAACCTTCGCCCGCTGGCTGCATGCTCTCAACAATTATCTGATAGTCGCCGCGCGGCTCGTACAATGTAATGTTGGCGCGTACCAGTACCTGCTGACCGTGCTGTGGTCGGAACGTTACCCGGCGATTGCTGTTGCGAAACATCGCGCAGCGTACCTGAGCGGTGTCATCTTTGAGCGTGAAATACCAGTGACCGGAGGACGGCTGAGTGAAATTCGAAATTTCACCGCTGATCCACACTTGTCCCATTTCCTGCTCAAGCAGCAAACGAACCGTCTGATTCAGGCGGCTTACGGTAAAAATTGAGGTGGTCTGAGAGGATAACATGTGAGCGGGATCAAATTCTAAATCAGCAAGTTATTCAGTCGAAAGTAACATGCTCACAGAGGAGCGCAAGGTTTTTTTGCAAAAAAGTGTGGATGCAATCGGTTACGCTCTGTATAATGCCGCGGCAATATTTAATAACCTCCCAGGTGAGATATTGCCCATGCTACGTATCGCAAAAGAAGCCCTGACGTTTGACGACGTCCTCCTCGTTCCCGCTCATTCTACCGTTCTGCCGAATACTGCTGATCTCAGCACCCAGTTGACGAAAACCATTCGCCTGAACATTCCTATGCTCTCCGCAGCAATGGACACCGTGACGGAAGCGCGCCTGGCAATTGCCCTGGCCCAGGAAGGCGGCATTGGTTTTATCCACAAAAACATGTCTATTGAGCGCCAGGCGGAAGAAGTTCGTCGCGTGAAGAAACACGAATCTGGCGTCGTGACCGACCCACAAACCGTACTGCCAACCACCACTCTGCGCGAAGTAAAAGAACTGACCGAGCGTAACGGTTTCGCAGGCTACCCGGTAGTGACTGAAGATAACGAACTGGTCGGCATCATCACCGGTCGTGACGTACGGTTTGTGACTGATCTGAATCAGCCGGTTAGCGTCTACATGACGCCGAAAGAGCGTCTGGTGACCGTTCGTGAAGGCGAAGCACGCGATGTTGTCTTTGCCAAAATGCACGAAAAACGCGTCGAAAAAGCGCTGGTTGTTGACGACAGCTTCCATCTGCTCGGCATGATCACCGTTAAAGATTTCCAGAAAGCGGAACGTAAACCTAACGCCTGTAAAGACGAGCATGGTCGTCTGCGCGTTGGGGCTGCTGTAGGCGCAGGTGCGGGTAACGAAGAGCGTGTTGACGCGCTGGTTGCCGCTGGCGTGGATGTTCTGCTGATTGACTCCTCTCACGGTCACTCAGAAGGCGTACTGCAGCGTATCCGTGAAACTCGTGCTAAATACCCGGATCTGCAGATCATCGGGGGGAACGTTGCGACTGGTGCAGGCGCTCGCGCGCTGGCGGAAGCCGGCTGCAGCGCTGTTAAAGTCGGTATCGGCCCAGGCTCCATCTGTACTACCCGTATCGTTACCGGCGTAGGTGTACCCCAGATCACCGCCGTTTCTGACGCTGTTGAAGCGCTGGAAGGCACTGGTATCCCGGTTATTGCCGATGGCGGTATTCGTTTTTCCGGCGACATCGCAAAAGCGATCGCTGCGGGTGCTTCTGCAGTGATGGTTGGCTCTATGCTGGCGGGGACTGAAGAATCTCCGGGCGAAATCGAACTGTATCAGGGCCGTTCTTACAAATCATACCGTGGTATGGGCTCTCTGGGCGCGATGTCCAAAGGTTCTTCCGACCGTTATTTCCAAAGCGATAACGCCGCTGACAAACTGGTCCCGGAAGGTATCGAAGGTCGCGTTGCGTATAAAGGTCGCCTGAAAGAGATCATTCACCAGCAGATGGGTGGCCTGCGCTCCTGTATGGGTCTGACCGGCTGTGGTACTATCGACGCGCTGCGAACAAAAGCAGAGTTTGTACGTATCAGCGGTGCGGGTATTCAGGAAAGTCACGTTCACGATGTGACCATCACCAAAGAGTCCCCTAACTACCGCATGGGCTCCTGATAAGTTTCCGCGCCCGGCTATATGCCGGGCGAATTTGTTTCACTTGCCTCGGAATTAGCGTCAATGACAGACAATATTCATAAACATCGCATTCTCATCCTTGATTTCGGATCTCAGTACACTCAGCTGGTTGCTCGTCGCGTACGTGAACTGGGCGTCTATTGTGAACTGTGGGCGTGGGATGTTACGGAAGCACAAATTCGCGAATTCAACCCAAGCGGTATCATTCTTTCCGGTGGTCCGGAAAGCACCACTGCAGAAAACAGCCCGCGTGCGCCGGAATACGTTTTCACAGCGGGCGTGCCTGTGTTCGGCGTGTGCTACGGCATGCAGACTATGGCAATGCAGCTCGGTGGCCATGTTGAAGGTTCTAACGAACGTGAATTCGGCTATGCGCAGGTTGAAGTTCAGACCGACAGCGCGCTGATCCGCGGTATTGAAGACTCTCTGACCGCAGACGGCAAACCACTGCTGGACGTGTGGATGAGCCACGGCGACAAAGTGACCGCTATTCCGGAAGGTTTCGTGACCGTTGCCAGCACCGACAACTGCCCGTTCGCCATCATGGCGCACGAGGAAAAACGTTTCTACGGTGTACAGTTCCATCCGGAAGTTACCCACACCCGTCAGGGGATGCGCATGCTGGAGCGTTTTGTGCGCGACATCTGCCAGTGTGAAGCGCTGTGGACCCCGGCAAAAATTATTGATGACGCCGTTGCCCGCATTCGTGAGCAGGTTGGCACTGATAAAGTGATCCTCGGCCTCTCCGGCGGCGTTGACTCCTCCGTCACCGCGATGCTGCTGCACCGTGCGATTGGCAAAAACCTGACCTGTGTGTTCGTCGACAACGGTCTGCTGCGTCTCAACGAAGCTCAGCAGGTGATGGATATGTTCGGCGACCATTTCGGCCTGAACATCATTCATGTTGAAGGTGAAAAGCGTTTCCTGGACGCGCTGAAAGGCGAGAACGATCCGGAAGCTAAACGTAAAATCATCGGCCGCGTGTTCGTGGAAGTCTTCGATGAAGAAGCGCTGAAGCTGGAAGACGTTAAGTGGCTGGCGCAGGGAACCATCTATCCGGACGTGATCGAATCCGCGGCTTCTGCCACTGGTAAAGCGCACGTCATCAAATCTCACCACAACGTGGGCGGTTTGCCGAAAGAGATGAAGATGGGTCTGGTTGAACCGCTGCGTGAGCTGTTCAAAGACGAAGTGCGTAAGATTGGTCTGGAGCTGGGTCTGCCGTACGACATGCTGTACCGTCACCCATTCCCGGGGCCGGGTCTGGGCGTACGCGTGCTGGGCGAAGTGAAGAAAGAGTACTGCGACCTGCTGCGCCGTGCGGATGCTATCTTCATTGAGGAACTGCACAACGCTGACCTGTACAACAAAGTGAGCCAGGCGTTCACCGTGTTCCTGCCGGTACGTTCCGTTGGCGTCATGGGCGATGGCCGTAAGTACGACTGGGTTGTTTCCCTGCGTGCTGTTGAAACCATCGACTTTATGACCGCGCACTGGGCGCACCTGCCGTATGACTTCTTAGGCCGCGTCTCTAACCGCATTATCAACGAAGTTAACGGTATTTCCCGCGTGGTGTATGACATCAGCGGTAAGCCGCCAGCTACGATTGAGTGGGAATAATATTCCTCCCGTTTAGCGGTTTCTGAACCGGTAGTATGTAAAAGCCCTCAGTTTACAGAGGGCTTTTTATTGCGCGAATTTTATCGATGCGACTGTCCCGCTCGATAGTAGGGTTAATCACACACTTAATGTCTGCGATCCATTCAACACCGCTTCTTATTTACGGAAATAATGAAAAATACTCATGGTATTACCCTGTAGAATTTAATAATGGTAACAATTCAAATAAGCATTTAATTTCATGTGAAATATAAATGTTTTAGTCAGTGATATTTTCTGGAGGTATTAATTGGCGTCAATTTGAGCGCAGTGTAGTGGGATTAAAAGATTGTGTATTTGTGCGAAAAACACGGTTGATTATCCGATATATCAGCACGTGTGGGTGGGCAAGACTGCATGAAGTTTCATCACTCAAATCCCTTACCGGATGGTTAAATGTCAGGCGATTAGCCATCCGGTAAGGAATCTTAATGCTGGGGGTATCCTCGGCGCGAGCGATCAGCGTACGTCAGTTTGTGCAGGAGATGCCTGTTGCGGCAGGGTGATCTGCTGAGATTCTTTTTTGTTCTGGTGGTGGTGCCACGCACCTATGGCGGAGTAGACGAAGCGTCCGAAGAAGAAAAGAAAGCTGATAAGCAGTACGATCCGGATCATGCGACTGTTAAATCGGTGTCGTTTGCGTAGGCTGGTAACCTGGCTCACAAAAGGTTCCTTGTAGTGTACCCAACTGAGGGCGATAGTCACATTAAGGCATACTGTGAGGGAATGGTCAATTTTTCCTTATGTAAAATTGCTTCAGTTGTTTTATCTATTTATGTTATGGAAATTAATATTATTATTTGCATTAATAATGAGATAACGATAAAAAACCATGAAAAGAGTAATAATTGATTAATGAGGGACTTATTTATTGATGTGTATCAAGCATCACCCTTTGCTGACAACTAAAATTGATGAGTCATTTTAATGTATTTAACTTTATCGTTTTAACGTCAGGTGGGATGCCTGTCCGAATACCCCCTGCAGGATGTGCGGGATTCTACTGAGCATCTATGAAACTCAATAAAAATTATATTGGTATTAGAGATAGATGGTGGGCGTTACCTCTCATCTTGCCTTCCTTGCTGTTGCCTATATTGAGCACTGCTAACACCTATGCCCATATTAGTACCGGGAACGTAATTCTTTTCTACCTGCCTTTAGCGCTGATGATTAGCCTGATGTTGTTTTTTGGCTGGGCGGCATTACCAGGAATTATCATTTCCATCATCTGGTACAAATATCCGCAGGTTGGGTTATTTGAAATGCTCTCAATAATTTCGCACTTTATAGTTACGATAGTGCTCAGTTGGGGAGGGTATAAAGTTTTTACTCCCCGGCGGAATAACGTTTCTTACGGTGACTCCCACCTGATGTTTCAGCACATGTTTTGGCAGGTTTTCTGCCCGGCAACGCTGTTTCTGCTATTCTTCCATTTCGCCGCGTTTGTGGGCGTCTATGAGAGCAAATCCGGCATGGTGGGCGTTATGCCCCTTAATACCGGCACGTTGATCAACTATCAGGCCATGCTGGCCGGGAATCTGGTTGGGGTTCCACTGTGCTACTTTATAATTCGCACGATTCGTAATCCTTTGTATATCAGAGGCTATTTATCTCAATTAAAGCAGCAGTTTGACACCAAAGTTACCAAAACAGAGTTTGCGGTCTGGTTGATTATATTGACCATACTAATGACATTGTTGTGTATGCCGCTAGATGAGAAAAGCTCGATATTTAGCACGAATTATACCTTGTCACTGATGCTGCCCGTCATGCTATGGGGAGCTATGCGTTACGGTTATAAATTTATTTCGTTAATATGGATGCTCGTACTCATTACAGCAATTCATTATTATCAACGCTATATGCCTTGGTATTCGGGTTACGATGTGCAACTTGCCATTACCTCATCGAGTTACCTGGTTTTCTCCTTCATCGTGAATTTTATTGCCGTACTGGCAACGCGCCAGAGAATTGTCGCCAGACATTCTCATCGTCTGGCCTTCTTTGACCCCATGGTGCATATTCCGAATTTGCGCGCTTTGAACCGGGATTTGAGAAAGGCTCCATGGTCAGTGCTTTGCTTTTTGAGTGTTCCGGGTATGGAACTGCTGGTGAAAAATTACGGCATTATGCTGCGTATCCAGTACAAGCAAAAACTTGCCCAGTGGGTAAAGCCATTGCTGAAACAAGATGAGCATGTCTATCAGTTATCGGGTAATGATTTAGTGCTGCGTTTTAACACCGAGTCGCATCAGGAGCGTATTGAAGCGCTGGACAGGCATATCAAGCAGTTTCGTTTTATCTGGGATGGCATGCCTTTACAGCCGCAGGTGGGGATTAGTTTTTGCTATGTCCATTCTCCTGTTAACCACATCTACTTGTTACTGGGGGAGTTAAGCACCATCGCCGAGCTTTCTCTGGCGACCAATGCGCCAGAGAATTTGCAGCGCCGAGGCGTGATGCACCTGCAACGTGACTTGAAAGATAAGGTTGCGATGATGAATCGTCTGCAACTGGCGCTGGAGCACAATCGCTTTTTCCTGATGGCGCAGCCGATTTCAGGCGTGCGCGGCGATGTTTATCACGAAATTCTGCTGCGGCTAGAGGGGGATGATGGTAAAACCATCGGTCCTGACAGCTTCTTACCGGTAGCGCATGAGTTTGGATTGTCATCCAGCATCGATCTGTGGGTGATTGAAAATACGCTGAAGTTTATGGCGCAGAATCGGGAAAAAATGCCCGCCCGTCGGTTTGCTATTAACTTATCTCCCACGTCGGTATGCCGTGCCCGGCTTCCGCATGACATCAACCAGTTGCTGATTAAGTACAAAGTTGAACCGTGGCAGCTGATTTTTGAAGTAACGGAAAGCAATGCCTTAACCAATGCGGAACAGGCGCAGGCAACGTTACTGCAGCTGCAATCATTGGGCTGTCAGATTGCGATTGATGATTTTGGTACCGGATATGCCAGCTATGCGCGGCTGAAGAATGTGAATGCCGATATCCTGAAAATTGATGGCAGCTTTATTCGCAACATCGTTTCGAATAGCCTCGACTATCAAATCGTGGCCTCTATTTGCCATCTGGCGCGGATGAAAAGAATGCTGGTGGTAGCGGAGTACGTCGAAAGCGAAGAAATACGCAGTGCGGTAATTTCGCTGGGGATTGATTACATGCAGGGGTATCTGATTGGTAAACCGCAGCCGTTGCATGAAATGCTGGAAGAACAGGTGCCAGAAGAACTGGCACCTGCTGAGAGCTTATGCGGCGATATCGGGTGAACTCTCTTCTTCAATTTTGAGTCGCCAGCCGGTAACGGCTTCCCAGTATTGCTGCTCTTTTTCCAGATCGAGCAGCACCAGCGCATTCTGGCTAAACCAGTCATGCGGAAAGCGTAAGGTCCAGTGGTTGTCGTCGGTAATTAGGGTCAGCGTCGGTGGCGTGGTGGTCGCCTGTCGCTGATTATTCAGCAGCACGCCCAGGCGCAACAGCTGAATTAACGGCAGAAACTGTTTTTTCTTGAACAACGTAAAGCGGGGCAAATCATCCAGTTTCACCGCTTTGCGATGATATCGAACCAGGGTTGCCATCATCAGCTGTTGTTCCTGATTGAAACCCGGTAAATCGCTGTTTTGGAGGATATACGCCGAGTGGCGATGTAAACCGCTGTGGTTGATGTTCAGCCCAACCTCATGCAGCATCGCCGCCCAGCGCAGCAACGCTTCCAGTTGTGGATTGGCCAGCTTTGGCTGCTGCGTATGCCACTGGTCGTACATTTGCATCGTCGTTTCCAGTACGCGCCGGGCCTGTTCGCTGTCGATGTTGTACTGGTTCGCCAGGCTGCTCGCGGTACGGCTGCGAACGTCCTGGTGGCGAAAACGACCTTCCATCTCATACAGCACGCCTTCGCGTAGTGCGCCATCAGAAAGGCGGAGTTCGCGGATAGCCAGTGCGTCAAAAACGCCGCACAGAATCGCGAGTCCCGGCACAAACACCGCTTTTCGCTCTTCAGACAGCCCCGGCAGGCTGAGCGCATCGAATGACGCATGCTTCAGCACTTCGGTTCGCAGTTTGTCCAGGCGTTCAGGGGTGATAAAACCATCTTTCTCACCCATCTCCAGCAGCACTTCGTGTGCCGCTTTAATCGTGCCCGACGCGCCCAGCGCAACGTTCCAGCCCTGAATGCGAAACTGCCAGGTTAAGGTTTCAAGCTTTTGCGCTGCCGCCATGCGCGCACGCTGGAAGTTTTCTCGACTAATAGCGCCGCCCGGGAAATACATCTGAGCAAAACTGACGCAGCCCATACGACGGCTTTCCACCAGTTTGGGCTCGAAATCTTCGCCGATCACCAGTTCTGTTGAACCACCGCCGATATCAATAACCAGCTTACGACCCTTTTCCGGCTGGGTGTGCTCCACGCCCATAAAAATCAGTCGGGCTTCTTCATTACCGGAAATAATCTCAATCGGGTAGGGGATAACTTTTTCTGCTCGCTTGAGAAAATCGGTCGCATTTAGCGCCTGACGCAAAGTATGGGTTCCCACGATGCATACGCTTGATGGGGGAAAGCCCTGCAGACGTTCGGCGAACAGCGACAGGCAGCTTAATCCGCGCTCCATTGCCTCTTCGCTCAGCTTGTTATCTTCGCCGAGGCCATCCGCCAGATGAACGCGCTGTTTCAGTCGCCCGATAATCTGCATTGCGCCATCAACCACGCGGGCAATGACCATATGGAAACTGTTTGAACCAAGGTCGACCGCAGCAAATTCCTGCGGTCGTGGAGTCTTGTCGTGTATTGGCATAGCGTTAGTCAGGTTGCTCGAGTGATTTGATGTAGTCGTATATCGCCAATTGTGACTGAACCTTACGGCGGTTTCCGCGTGGTACGTAGCGATTACTGAGTTCTTTATCGATGAAGCGAGCCTTCACCGTGTCGCTGAACAGGATATCGATAATATCCAGCACACGCTGCTTAAGACGCGGGTCCAGCAGCGGTGTGGCGACTTCGATGCGATAGTCGATATTCCTGGTCATCCAGTCTGCGGAGGAGAGGTATACCTGCTTGTCGCCACCGTTTTCGAAGATATAAACCCGGTCGTGTTCAAGGTAGCGGTCAACTATGCTTATCACGCGAATATTGTCGCTAATGCCTTCCAGATTCGGAATCAAAGAGCACATACCGCGAATCAATAAATTGACTGGCACGCCTGAGCTTGAGGCCGCATAGAGACGATCAACCAGGCCTTTATCGACCAGGTTATTCAGTTTTAGGGTGATACCGGAAGGCTGTCCTTGCTGCGCGTTGGCGATTTCTTTGTCAATCATCGCGTACAGCAAACGGCGCGAGTTCTGCGGAGAAACCAGCAGATAATCGAACGTCACCGGACGATACGGGTTCTCGATGAAGTTGAACACCCGACGAACCTCGTTGGTAATGCGTGAGTCGGCGGTAAGTAACGAATAGTCGGTATAGAGACGCGCCGTTTTTTCGTTGAAGTTCCCCGTCCCGATATGCGCATAGCGCACAACTTCATCACCTTCTTTACGCGAGATAAGGAACAATTTGGCGTGAATTTTCAGGCCCGGCGCGGAGAAGATGACGTGAACGCCTGCCTCGGTAAGACGCTTGGCCCAATGAATGTTGGCTTCTTCATCAAAGCGAGCCTGCAACTCCACCACCACGGTGACTTTCTTACCGTTGTGCGCAGCATGGATCATCGAATCAATGATGCGCGAGTCTTTGGCCACACGGTAGATGTTGATTTTTATCGCCAGCACGCTCGGGTCGAAAGAGGCCTGGCGCAACAGTTCAAGAACGTGCTCAAAAGTGTGATACGGATAATATAGCAGCACGTCGCGTTCGCGAACGGCGTCAAAGCCGTTACGAAACTTCTCGTTATCGAACCAGATATGGCGCAAACGCGGCAGCGGTTTGTTCACCAGGTTAGCTTTGCCAACGTTGGGGAAATTAATAAAGTCTTTGAAGTTATGGTAACGCCCGCCGGGAACAATCGAGTCGTAGCGAGAAATCGTCAGCTTTTCACGCAGTACCTCGACCAGCGCATTGGGCATGTCGCGCTGATAGACAAAACGTACAGGCTCTGCGGTCAGACGCTGTTTCAGGCTGGACGACATCAGCTCCATCAGGCTCGATTCCATCTCGTGCACCAAATCGTATTCGGCATCGCGAGTCATTTTCATCGAATAGGCGTTCAGCGCATCGTAATCAAAGAACCCTTTGAAAATGTCGTCAAGGCAGTAGCGTAAGATGTTGTCCAGCAGGATCATCGGTTTGCGACGGCGCGGGGTTTCCGGCGGTAGATTCACAAAACGGGGAACCTTGTCGGAAGGGATTTCCAGCAGCGCGTAGCGGATCGTATCGCCGCGGATAATTTCCACCGCCAGATAGGTGTAGTCATCTTTCAGAAACTGAACTAAATCCGTCTCGCGGTTGATCAGGATCGGTGTAATGTGCTGGCGAAGATATTGTTTGAAGTAATGGCGTAACCAGCTCTGTTGATTGACCGACAACTGACGTTCATTGATAAGGAAAATCTGGTTGCGCGCCATCTCCAGCAGCAACTCGTTGTACAGGCCGTCAAATTCCTGATCGGCTTTTAATACACGGGCTTGGATTTTACCTAACAGATGGCGGGAGTGAGAGTTTGAACCCTGTTCTTCGCTAATAATGATTCGGCGCTTCAGTTCGGCAAAACGAACCTTATAAAACTCGTCGAGATTATTGGAATAGATGCCTAAGAAACGCATCCGTTCGATCAACGGGTTTGACTTATCAGCAGCTTCCTGGAGTACACGTTCGTTGAACGCTAACCAGCTGAGTTCTTTCTCGATGTATAGCTTTTCCTGACCCATTACCACTTTTACTCCGTTTCATTCACGGGACACTACCGATTTATTATGGCGAGCATTGCTCTCAGATGTCCAACAGTGCCAGAAAAATATGACAATAAACCGTCTGATAGCAAAGAGAAAGGGGGAGCGTAGATGAATACCGGAGATGTTAACCGGAAAAGGTATTTATGCCTGTAAACCGGATGGTGAGATCCGGTTTACAGGTTGATTTTATTCTTCGTCGGCGGCGTAGCCTTGTGGCGGCAGACGAACGCCGTCCAGCCATGCTGCGTTATCACGCATCTTCAGGCGACCATCAGTAAACCAGCTTACCACCAGCGGGTAAATGGTATGTTCCTGGGTCTGGACTCGTGCCGTGACATCATCTTCGCTGTCGCCTTCAAATACCGGAACCTTGGCCTGGAGAATAACCGGTCCGCCGTCCAGTTCATCGGTGACGAAATGGACGGAGGTGCCATGCTCTTCATCGCCGTTTTCCAGAACCTGACGGTGCGTGTGCAGGCCAGGATACTTCGGCAATAAAGACGGGTGGATATTCAGCAATCGTTCAGAATAGTGAGCAACAAACGCCGGACTTAGAATGCGCATATAACCGGCCAGCACCACGACATCGGGGGCATAAGCGTCGATCTCTTGTATCAGTTGCTGGTCGAATGCTTCGCGACTGGCAAACTGGGCGGCTTCCAGCGAGTGTGCGGGAATATTCGCTTCGCGTGCGCGCTCAAGGCCGAACGCATCGGCCTTGTTACTGAATACTGCACGTATGGTGCCATTGATTTTATTCTGTTCGCAGGCATCGATTATCGCCTGCAAATTGCTTCCGTTGCCGGAAATGAGCACCACAATGTTTTTCATTCAATGACCACACGCTGTTCGGAATCAGAAGCTTTGATGATACCGATTTTCCATGCGTTTTCACCTTTCTCATTGAGCAAAGCAAGGGCTTTGTCCACTTCAGAAGCTGGCAGGGCGATAACCATGCCTACGCCGCAGTTAAAGGTGCGATACATCTCATGCTGGCTGACGTTACCCGCCGTTTGCAGCCAGTTGAAGACGGCTGGCCACTGCCATGAAGATTCATCGATCACAGCCTGCGTGTTGTCTGGCAGAACGCGTGGAATATTTTCCCAGAAACCACCGCCGGTCAGGTGGGCAATGGCATGCACATCAACCTTCTCAATCAGTTCCAGAATGGATTTGACATAAATGCGGGTCGGGGCCAGTAAGTGATCGGCCAGCGGCTTGCCTTCAAGCTCGGTGATTTCCGGGTCACAACCGCTGACTTCAACAATTTTGCGCACCAGAGAGTAGCCGTTGGAGTGCGGACCGCTGGAGCCGAGTGCAATCAGTACGTCGCCGTCAGCCACTTTTGAACCGTCGATGATCTCAGATTTTTCGACGACGCCAACGCAGAAGCCTGCCACGTCGTAATCTTCGCCGTGGTACATCCCCGGCATTTCAGCCGTTTCACCGCCGACAAGCGCACAGCCAGACTGCAGACAGCCTTCGGCAATACCGTTAATGACGCTGGCTGCGGTATCCACATCCAGTTTGCCGGTAGCATAGTAGTCGAGGAAAAACAGCGGCTCAGCGCCCTGAACCACGAGGTCGTTGACGCACATTGCGACGAGGTCAATGCCGATAGTGTCGTGGCGTTTCAGATCCATCGCCAGACGCAGTTTTGTGCCGACGCCATCAGTGCCGGAAACCAGTACCGGTTCACGATATTTTTGCGGCAATGCGCACAGCGCACCGAAGCCACCCAGACCACCCATAACTTCCGGACGACGAGTTTTCTTTACTACGCCTTTGATTCGATCAACCAGAGCATTACCTGCATCAATATCAACACCGGCATCTTTGTAGCTAAGAGAGGTTTTATCGGTCACTGCCTGCTTCCCCACATGTTTACTTGCAGTAAAAGTTAAATTCGGCGCAATTCTAACAGGGAAAGCAAACGTTTGCGAGCCTGCTCTGCATCAAGTTTTATGTGCTGATTTTTTCAGCATTTTACAATCATTTATCTATTTGTTTGAACTGCGCCACGAAAATGAAACCGGGTACAGTCTTGTGCTTGAAACCTGTCTGCTGAATACACAGTATCGTACTGAAACCGGTTTCTGTTTTCTGTTGCGGACCTCATCAACAGCGTTTTACACAGAGTAATCACGATAGGGGAAGGGTATGTCAGGATTTAAAGCAGATTTCATGTGGGGTGGTGCCGTAGCCGCTCATCAACTGGAAGGTGGCTGGCAGGAAGGTGGAAAAGGAATTAGCGTTGCCGATGTCATGACGGCGGGGGCGCATGGCGTGGCGCGTGAAATCACTGACGGTGTGATTGCCGGTAAAAACTACCCTAACCACGACGCCATCGATTTTTATCACCGCTATAAAGACGACATTAAGCTGTTTGCCGAAATGGGGTTTAAATGTTTTCGCACTTCGATTGCCTGGACGCGTATTTTCCCCTTAGGCGACGAAGCGCAACCCAATGAGGCTGGCCTGCAGTTCTATGATGACCTGTTTGACGAATGCCTGAAATATGGCATTGAACCGGTGATTACGTTGTCGCATTTCGAGATGCCATACCATCTGGTGACGGAATATGGCGGCTGGCGTAACCGCAAACTTATCGATTTCTTTGTCCGTTTTGCCACAGTGGTTTTTACCCGTTACCAGCACAAAGTGAAGTACTGGATGACGTTTAATGAAATTAACAACCAGGCAAATTATCACGAAGACTTCGCGCCTTTTACTAACTCTGGCCTGAAATATCAGCCCGGTGAAGACCGCGAGCCGGTTATGTACCAGGCGGCGCACTATGAACTGGTGGCAAGCGCGCTGGCGGTAAAGGCTGCGCGTGAGATTAACCCGGCATTGCAGATAGGGTGCATGATTGCCATGTGTCCTATCTATCCACTGACCTGCGCGCCGGACGATATGATGATGGCGATGAACGCCATGCACCGGCGTTACTGGTTTACCGATGTCCATGTGCGCGGCAAATACCCGCAGCATCTTCTCAACTACTTTGCCCGGCGTGGCTTTGAACTTGATATCACCGAGGAAGACCGTCAGGCGCTGACCGAGGGGGGGGTCGATTACATCGGCTTTAGCTACTATATGTCTTTCGCAACGCAGGCCACGGCAGACAACCCACTGCTGGACTACGACGAGTCGAAAAGTCTGGTTTCCAACCCGTACGTGCAGAAATCGGACTGGGGCTGGCAGATTGATCCCGTTGGTCTGCGCTATTCGCTGAACTGGTTCTGGGATCATTACCAACTGCCGCTGTTTATCGTCGAAAACGGCTTTGGTGCGATTGACGTGCAGCAGGCCGACGGCTCGGTAGATGATTCCTATCGTATTGACTATATGGCCGCACATATCAGCGAAATGAAAAAAGCGGTAGTGGAAGATGGCGTGGACCTGATGGGCTATACCCCGTGGGGCTGTATTGATTTAGTCTCGGCCGGGACGGGGGAGATGAAAAAACGCTACGGCTTTATCTATGTTGATAAAAATAATGACGGAAGCGGAACGTTAGTACGCTCGCCGAAGAAATCTTTTTCATGGTATCAAAACGTTATCCAGACCAATGCTGAATATCTATAAAATTCATAGTATTGACAGCCAGCCCCGCCAATAATGCGGGGCTTGTTTTATACTCATCATCCAGACGCAAACGACTTTGGTTGATCCATATCAAGCGTATCCAGTGTTGCGCCAGAGACGAAAAGCGGTATAATCCGGCGATTTTTTTTGTGGTTGCCACTCGTCTGAGGAAAGGAGAAGAGTATGAAGATCGTGGAAGTCAAACACCCACTCGTCAAACACAAGCTGGGACTGATGCGTGAAAACGACATCAGCACTAAACGCTTTCGTGAACTCGCCTCGGAAGTTGGCAGCCTGCTGACTTATGAAGCAACCGCTGGTCTGGAAACTGAAAAGGTGACCATTGAAGGCTGGAACGGTCCGGTTGAAGTTGACCAAATCAAAGGTAAAAAAATCACCGTTGTGCCAATCCTGCGTGCGGGCCTGGGCATGATGGAAGGCGTACTGGAAAACGTTCCGAGCGCGCGTATCAGCGTGGTTGGTATGTACCGTAACGAAGAAACGCTGGAGCCGGTTCCGTACTTCCAGAAGCTGGTATCTAACATCGATGAGCGTATGGCGCTGATCGTTGACCCGATGCTGGCAACCGGCGGTTCCGTTATCGCCACCATCGACCTGCTGAAAAATGCAGGCTGCACCAGCATTAAAGTGCTGGTCCTGGTTGCGGCACCGGAAGGTATCGCGGCACTGGAAAAAGCGCACCCGGATGTTGAGCTGTACACGGCCTCCATCGATCAGGGGTTGAACGAGCACGGATACATTATTCCGGGGCTCGGCGATGCCGGCGATAAGATTTTTGGTACCAAGTAAACGAATAAGTGAAAAGAAGCCGACTTTAAGAGTCGGCTTTTTTTTGAATATAACAACCCAAGGCTAATAACAAACAACACTCAGAGGAAAACACTATGACGCGCCGTGCTATCGGGGTGAGTGAAAGACCGCCGCTTTTACAGACAATCCCGCTTAGTTTGCAGCACCTGTTCGCCATGTTTGGCGCAACGGTACTGGTGCCAGTCCTGTTCCACATCAACCCGGCTACCGTTCTGCTGTTTAACGGCATTGGTACGTTGCTGTATCTCTTTATCTGTAAAGGTAAAATTCCTGCGTATCTGGGTTCCAGCTTCGCATTTATTTCCCCGGTACTGCTGTTGCTGCCGTTAGGGTATGAAGTGGCGCTGGGTGGTTTCATTATGTGCGGCGTTCTGTTCTGTCTGGTTTCTTTCATCGTTAAGAAAGCAGGAACCGGCTGGCTGGATGTCATGTTCCCTCCTGCGGCGATGGGCGCAATCGTTGCCGTCATCGGTCTGGAGCTGGCTGGCGTCGCTGCGGGCATGGCGGGGTTACTGCCAGCAGAGGGGCAATTACCGGATTCAAAAACCATCATCATCTCAATGGTGACGCTGGCGGTTACGGTATTTGGCTCTGTACTGTTCCGCGGTTTTATGGCGATTATCCCGATTCTGATTGGGGTGCTGGCCGGTTACGCGCTCTCCTTCGTGATGGGGGTCGTGGACACCACGCCGATTGCGCAGGCCCACTGGTTTGCTCTGCCAACGTTCTACACGCCGCGCTTTGAATGGGTTGCCATTCTGACCATCCTGCCGGCGGCGCTGGTGGTCATCGCTGAACACGTTGGACACCTGGTGGTAACGGCGAATATCGTGAAAAAAGATTTGATTCGCGATCCTGGCCTGCATCGTTCAATGTTTGCCAACGGCCTGTCTACGGTTATCTCTGGTTTCTTCGGCTCTACGCCGAACACCACGTACGGTGAAAATATTGGCGTAATGGCGATTACTCGTGTTTACAGTACCTGGGTTATCGGCGGCGCGGCAATTTTTGCCATTCTGCTCTCCTGTGTGGGCAAACTGGCGGCGGCGATCCAAATCATTCCGCTGCCGGTCATGGGTGGCGTATCGCTGCTGCTGTACGGCGTGATTGGTGCTTCCGGTATTCGCGTACTGATCGAGTCAAAAGTTGACTACAACAAAGCGCAAAACCTGATCCTGACCTCGGTTATTTTGATCATCGGCGTGAGTGGCGCGAAAGTTCACATTGGTGCCGCTGAGCTGAAAGGCATGGCGCTGGCGACCATTGTTGGCGTTTGTCTGAGCCTGATTTTCAAAGTTATCAGCCTGCTGCGTCCGGAAGAAGTCGTGCTTGACGCGGAAGATGCCGACAGTCCGCAACAGTAAATCTCTTACCGGGCGGCGATGCTGCCCGGTTCTATCACGACGTATTTCTGTGTTAAACTCAACGCGATTTTATGAAATCCTGGGTTGAGGTATCTCTGAACACACCGGCACAGCTCTCTTTGCCACTTTATCTTCCTGACGACGAAACTTTCGCAAGTTTCTGGCCGGGGGATAACTCCTCTTTACTGGCTGCACTGCAAAACGTGCTGCGTCAGGACCATAGCGGGTATATTTATCTCTGGTCGCGTGAAGGCGCTGGCCGTAGTCATTTGCTGCATGCAGCCTGTGCGGAACTGTCCGCGCGCGGCGATGCGGTAGGCTATGTGCCGCTCGACAAGCGTACCTGGTTCGTCCCCGAGGTGCTCGACGGTATGGAGCATTTATCGCTGGTATGCATCGATAACATCGAATGTGTGGCCGGGGATTCGCTGTGGGAAATGGCGATCTTTGATCTCTACAACCGCATCCTGGAGTCGGGGAAAACGCGTCTGCTGATCACAGGCGATCGCCCGCCAAGACAGCTGAATCTGGGGTTGCCGGATCTCGCCTCGCGCCTGGACTGGGGACAAATCTACAAGCTGCAGCCGCTTTCCGATGAAGATAAGCTGCAGGCGTTGCAATTACGCGCCAGACTTCGTGGTTTTGAACTGCCGGAAGATGTGGGACGCTTCCTGCTCAAGCGTCTGGATCGAGAAATGCGTACGCTGTTTATGACGTTGGATCAGCTTGATCATGCTTCGATCACCGCCCAGCGTAAGCTGACCATTCCATTCGTAAAAGAGATACTGAAGCTGTAAGCGCCGCAGCCGAAGAGACTGCGGCAGGTTTCAGGTTAACCGATGATTTCCAGTACCTGCTCCGGCGGGCGTCCAATTCTCGCCTGGCCTTTGGCAACCACAATCGGGCGCTCCATCAATTTCGGGTTTTCCACCATTGCCTGAATCAGCGCATCTTCACTCAGATTTACGTCCGCCAGATTAAGTGACTTATAGAGATCTTCTTTCTGGCGCATCAGCTCGCGCGCGCTGGACATGCCCAGCATCTGCAGCAATTCACGCAGTGTTGTGGCGTCAGCCGGGGTTTCCAGATACAACACCACTTCCGGGTCCACACCGTTAGACTTCAGTAACTCCAGCGTTTCACGGCTCTTGGAGCAGCGTGGGTTATGGTAGATTTTAATCGCGTCTGACATGACTTCTCCTTGCATAACAATCCTGCCGGATGGCGACCAAAAGACCTTATCTGGCCTACATATCGCCATCCGGCAAGGGTTCGATAATTACATTTTCGTATACGGTTTAAAGCGCTCTTGCAGTTGGCGTAGCTGGTCGATACGGGCATCGTATCTGGCCTGCTGCTGGCTACCCAGCTTGACCTGTGAGCTTGCGCTGCTGAGCATCGAAATCGCCTGATCCAGACGTCCTGCGAGGGCATACCCTTCCGCGCGGGCCGCCAGCTCCTGATCGCGGTTGTTCAGGTTGGCTTCCGTTTGCGCTAACAGATCCCAGCCGTTAGGGTCGTTCTTATGGTTAAACGTATAGCGATTCAGGATGGTCGCCGCCTCTTTGGCTTGCCCGGCCTGTAAATACGCATTTGCCAGGTTGAGCTGCAGTACCGGGTTGGTGCGCAGGTCGCGGGCGTTTTTCAACCGATTAATGGCATCGCTGGTTTTCTTCTGGCCGAGATCGATATCCGTTGCCAGGTCGAGATACCAGGCATTGTTAGCATCTGCCGCCAGCAGCGGTTGCAGTGCTTTACGTGCCTCGTCATATTTACTGGCCTCCATTGCCTGCAATGCCCGGCCATACTGCGCCGCACGTTGCTCACGTATGTTGCCTTTCGACCAGTTACTCAGCAGGTCATCGGTCAGCTGGTTGCGACCAGAGTTGTACATGCCTAAGGTGCGTGCCTTGGCCAGATAAAAATCTTCTGAAGACTGGACGACAGCCGGACGCATTTGGTTGGCGCGGTTACGGGCATCCGACAGACGGCTTTCTGGCAGGGGGTGAGTCAGCAAAATTTCTGGTGGACGCGAAGAGTAACGGGCCTGATCGAGCAATTTTTCCAGAAACGTCGGCATGGCCTGGGGATCGAATCCCGAGCGTTGCAGTACCTGAATACCGATGCGGTCTGCTTCCTGTTCGTTTTGCTGCGTAAAGCTAATCATCCCCTGGCGTGTACCCGCCAGCGTACCGGTCAGCGCCGCCATACCCGCCTGCGGGCTGGCCATCGCCAATAAAATTGACCCTAACGCACCCACCCACGTTAGCGGCGCGCTGCGTTTCTGATCTTCCATTGCGCGCGCCAGGTGACGCTGCGTAACGTGGGAAATTTCGTGCGCCATAACCGATGCCAGTTGGCTTTCGTTATCGGAATAGCGGAACAGTGCGGAGTGCAAAACAACGTTGCCGCCAAAGAAAGCAAAGGCGTTGATTTCATCGTTGTTAATCAAAAAGAAGGTGAAGGGCGTTTTTACCGAGTCGGCGTGCGAGACCAGACGCATCCCCAGCGCATTAATGTATTGCGTCAGCAACGGATCGTTAATTAATGGCGCACTGCCGCGCAGCTGGCGTACATAATAATCGCCCATCTGCATTTCCTGTCCTATGGAAAGCGTACTCCCTGCCGAGGTTCCCATATCAGGCAGGGTGTCCGCGGTTTCTGCAAATGCGGGCGCAACCTGACCGATGGTCAGTGCAGCAATGAGGGTAGCAACCAGGTTTTTTTTCAACTGCCTGAACATAACCTCTGTCCTGTATTCTTTTTTGAGATAGCCATTTGACCAATGCCGTGAAGTATCGTTCACACTCCGCAAGCTTAGGGAGTGTAACTGCGAAACCTGACGATGAACACCCAGGAAAAATGTCTTTTCACTTTGCGTAATCCGCTATAAAAAGCGAAGTCTTTTTTGTGACATTTCGATACAATTCGGGATCGCAATCCCGCTATTGGATTCATGGAAGGGTTTTATGCTCGAAATGTTGATGCAATGGTATCGCCGCCGCTTTAGCGACCCCGAAGCCATCGCCTTGCTGATTATTCTGGTTGCCGGTTTTGGCATCCTGTTCTTTTTTAGCGGTCTTTTGGCGCCGCTGCTGGTCGCCATTGTGCTGGCGTACCTGCTCGAATGGCCGACAGTACGGCTGGAACATATTGGTTGTTCACGGCGTTGGGCGACATCGATTGTGTTGGTGGTGTTTGTCGGTATTTTGCTGCTGATGGCGTTTGTGGTAATGCCCGTTGCATGGCAACAGGGGATCTACCTGATCCGCGATATGCCCGGCATGCTCAATAAATTGTCTGATTTTGCCGCCACCTTACCGCGGCGTTATCCGGCGCTGATGGATGCGGGCATTATTGATGCGATGGCGGAGAATATGCGCTCGCGAATGCTCACCATGGGCGATTCGGTGGTGAAATATTCGCTGGCTTCACTGGTCGGATTGCTGACGCTGGCGGTGTATCTGATTCTCGTCCCGTTGATGGTGTTCTTCCTGATCAAAGATAAAGGACAAATGCTGAACGCTGTGCGTCGGGTGCTGCCGCGTAATCGCGGACTGGCGGGGCAGGTGTGGAAAGAGATGAACCAGCAAATCACCAACTATATCCGCGGCAAGGTGCTGGAAATGGTGGTGGTCGGCGTGGCGACCTGGCTCGGCTTCCTGCTGTTTGGCCTCAACTATTCGCTGCTGCTGGCGGTGCTGGTAGGCTTCTCCGTACTGATCCCGTATATCGGCGCTTTCGTGGTCACTATTCCGGTGGTCGGTGTGGCATTGTTCCAGTTCGGGCTTGGCACCGAGTTCTGGAGCTGTTTTGCCGTATACCTGATAATCCAGGCGCTGGACGGTAATTTGCTGGTGCCGGTGCTGTTCTCCGAGGCGGTAAATCTGCATCCGCTGGTGATTATTCTCTCAGTAGTGATATTCGGCGGCCTGTGGGGATTCTGGGGCGTATTCTTTGCGATTCCTCTGGCGACGTTAATCAAAGCGGTAATGCATGCCTGGCCGGATGGTCAGGTCGTTGATGAACCCTAATCTGTTTGCTCCGGCGATGCAATGTCGCCGGAGCCGAACTTGTCTGACCTCTATCCACACATTCTGAATAATCTCCTCTGGTGTCGTTTTTCTCTGCGTTTGTCTTTAACTTGACCCGCGTGATGTCTTTAAGTCACGCAAGGAATAAGGCCAACAGGAGAACAAAATGGGTCACAACACACACACGCAGCAGAAGGTGGGATGGGGCGGTTATCTCGCTTTTTTTATTACGATTATTCTTTTTTCCGGCATGTTTGCGAAAAGTACCGAATGGTGGCGAGTCTTTGATTTCACCGTTCTCAACGGTGCGTTTGGGCAGATTAATGCGGCGGGGGACACGGCGGTCTCTTTTCGCGGCACGGGCGGTATGGGCGCAAAAGACGGCTTCTTATTCGCGCTTGAGCTGGCGCCTTCCGTCATTCTTTCACTCGGGATAATTTCCGTCACCGAAGGGCTGGGAGGGTTGCGTGCGGCACAGCAACTGATGACGCCAGTCCTGCGCCCGTTACTCGGTATTCCGGGTATTTGCTCGCTGGCGCTGATTGCGAATATGCAAAATACCGATGCTGCGGCAGGGATGACTAAAGAAATGGCGGAAGAGGGCATTATCACTGAACAGGAACGTGCCATTTTTGCCTGCTGGCAAACCAGCGGCAGTGCGTGTATTACCAACTATTTTTCCTCGGGTGCTGCGCTGTTTACGATGGTTACCGTTCCGGTGATTACGCCGCTGGCGGTGATCCTTGTCTTCAAATTTGGGGGTGCGAACCTGCTGCGTTTGTGGATTGCGCAGCTGGAAAATCGCCGTACGCAGCAGGAGGCGTGAGATGACAACGCAAGTACGTAAAAACGTCATGGATATGTTTATCGATGGCGCACGGCGCGGATTCACTATTGCAACAACCAGCCTGTTGCCTAACGTGGTAATGGCGTTTGTGATTATTCAGGCGCTGAAGGTGACGGGACTGCTTGAGATTGTCGGGCGGGTATGTGAGCCGGTAATGGCGCTGTGGGGACTGCCGGGGGAATCTGCTACCGTACTGCTGGCGGCGGTGATGAGTATGGGAGGCGGCGTCGGTGTTTGCGCCAGCCTGGTTGTCGCCGGTACGCTTTCGGGACATGATGCTACGGTGCTGTTACCGGCTATCTACCTGATGGGCAATCCGGTGCAAAATGTGGGACGCTGTCTGGGTACCGCGGGAGTCCATCCCCGTTATTACCCGCTTATTATTGCGGTATGCGTAATTAATGCGCTGCTCTCTATTTGGGTTATGCAGGTTATTGCCTGACAAGGAAGGTTATGAACTGTTCCATTCTTAATTTGACGTTGTTCCAGCAGGGACACGTGTACGCGCCGGAAGATTTAGGACACCAGGATATACTGGTGTCTGACAGCAAAATTGTTGCCATCGCGCCGTCGATTTCCCCTGACGATTTTCCTGGCTGCGAGTGTATCAATCTTAACGGTGCGATTGTGTGCCCAGGATTTATCGATCAACACGTCCATCTGATTGGCGGCGGCGGAGAAGCGGGGCCGCACACCCGCACGCCGGAAGTGCGCTTGTCGCGGCTGGTTGAAGCTGGCGTCACCTCGGTGGTGGGATTGCTGGGGACAGATGGTATTACCCGTCACCCTGAATCGCTGCTGGCGAAAACCCGCGCGCTGGAATTTGAAGGCATCAGCGCATGGATGCTGACCGGGGCGTATTCTCTGCCTTCCCCGACCATCACCGGCAGTATCGATCGCGATGTGGCGCTGATCGATAAAATCATTGGCGTGAAATGTGCTGTTTCGGACCATCGTTCTTCAGCCCCGGACACCTCGGCGCTGGCAAACATGGCGGCGCAGTCGCGCGTTGGCGGATTGTTAGGGCGCAAGCCGGGGATTAGCGTCTTCCATATGGGCGACAGCCCGCGCATGCTGGAGCCGTTGTACCAGATCCTCGACAGTTGCGATGTACCGATTACCAAGCTGCTGCCCACACACGTCAATCGTGCGGAACCGCTGTTTCAGTCGGCGCTGGAGTATGCCCGCAAAGGCGGTTATATCGACATTACCAGCAGCATTGATGAACCCGTCGACCCGGCCACGGCTATCGCCACGGCGCTACGCCAGAACGTGCCGCTGTCGCGTATTACCTTGAGTTCGGATGGCAACGGTAGCCAGCCGGAATTTGATGACTACGGTAATCTTACCGGCATCGGTGTCGCAGGGTTTGAATCACTGGCTGAAACAGTGCGCCAGTTGGTGAAGGTTCATGCCATACCGCTGGAACTGGCGCTGTGTCCGCTGACGCGAACGGTCGCAGAATTTTTGGGACTGGAACATAAAGGGCGTCTGGCGGTGGGATGCGATGCCGACATTCTGGTGCTCAATGATGCGCTTGAAGTTCATCACCTGTGGGCGAAGGGCAAAGCCGTCGTCAGAGAGAAAAAAGCCTGTGTAAAAGGGACGTTTGAATAAACGACGTTGATGCCGGATGGCGGCGTAAACGCCTTATCCGGCTACGGAGTTATGCGGATGGTGGCCTGATAAGACGCGTGGCGTCACCATCAGGCGCTATCCGGCAAAATGTAAATCAGGCGTTCTCTTTCAGCCAGTTCATTACCACGTCGTGGTGGTTGCTGGTTTTGAAGTCATCAAACACATGCTCAATTTTCCCTTCAGCATCAATCAGGAAGCTGATGCGGTGGATGCCATCATAGGTTTTGCCCATAAATGACTTCTCACCCCAGACGCCGAACTGCTCGCAAACCTGGTGATCTTCGTCGGACAGGAGCGTGAAGTTAAGGACTTCTTTCTCCGCGAATCGGGAAAGCTTCTCTGGTTTATCGGTGCTGATTCCCAGCACTTCAACACCTGCTTTTTTTAACTCATCCATGTTATCGCGCAGGCCGCAGGCCTGTACGGTACAGCCGGGTGTCATGGCTTTCGGGTAAAAATAAACCAGAACACGCTGTCCCTGGAAGTCGGTTAAATTTACTTGTTCTCCGTCTTGATCCGGCAAGCTAAATTTCGGTGCGATATCACCGGCTTTCAGTGGGTTCATTACTTAACTCCATCCTGTTCATCATGCTGTGAGTAATTGACGACGTTAATACTGCCTTGCGCATTGAGTTCTGTACAGAGTGCTTTAAACGCATCTTCAATATTTGCCGAATCATGTGACGCAGGACTATGTGCGGTAATTTGAATAAACAGCTGTGCCGCCTTTTCGTTCTCAGCCGGTTGCGTGCGTGAAACCAGTTCCGCAATATTCATTTGGTGGCTGTCAAACAGGGCGGTAAAGCGTTCAATCAAATGCGGAGAATCAGGAACATCGACCTGCACCCATACCGTAGCGGGCATCGCCGGACGGGGGCGTGCGGTCGTGCGCTTCATCACAATCAGTAAATCCAGCTCTGCACCTTTCAACGGCAAGGTTGATTCAATTAGGGTAATGGCATTCCAGGTGCCCGACAGCAACATGATAAACGTGAACTCGTCACCCAGCATGGCCAGTCGGCTGTCTTCGATATTACAGCCGCAACTGCTGACATGACGTGTGATGGTGTTCACAATTCCCGGGCGGTCAGCACCCAGCGCAGTAATGACCAGATAGTGTTGCGATGACGATGTCAAACCTGTTCTTCCTTTGAGCGGTGAGGTAATCATAAGGAAAGCATAAAAAAAACATGCATACAACAATCAGAACGGCTCTGGTCGCTTGCTTTTATTGTCGTACCAAACGTACCATTGAGACACTTGTTTGCACAGAGGATGGCCCATGTTCACGGGAAGTATTGTCGCGCTTGTTACGCCGATGGATGAGAAAGGTAAAGTCTGCCGGTCGAGCCTGAAAAAACTGATTGATTATCATGTCGCCAGCGGCACCTCGGCGATCGTTTCGGTTGGCACCACCGGTGAGTCTGCCACCCTGAGTCATGATGAGCATGGCGATGTGGTGATGATGACCCTGGAGCTGGCCGACGGGCGTATTCCGGTGATTGCCGGAACCGGCGCTAATGCGACCGCGGAAGCCATTAGTCTGACGCAGCGTTTCAACGACAGTGGTGTTGTCGGCTGCCTGACGGTGACGCCTTACTACAACCGCCCAACCCAGGAAGGTTTGTTCCAGCATTTCAAAGCCATCGCTGAACATACTGACCTGCCGCAAATTCTGTATAATGTACCGTCCCGTACCGGCTGCGATATGTTGCCGGAAACCGTTGGTCGCCTGGCGAAAGTAAAAAATATTATCGCTATTAAAGAGGCCACGGGGAACTTAAGTCGCGTTCACCAGATCAAAGAGCTGGTTTCAGACGACTTTATTCTGCTCAGCGGTGATGACGCGACCGGACTGGATTTTATGCAGCTCGGTGGTCATGGCGTGATTTCCGTGACGTCTAACGTTGCGGCACGCGATATGGCCGAAATGTGCAAACTGGCGGCAGCCGGGAACTTTGCCGAGGCGCGGGTGATTAACCAGCGTCTGATGCCGTTACACAACAAACTATTTGTCGAACCCAATCCTATCCCAGTGAAATGGGCGTGTAAGGAGTTGGGACTTGTGGCGACCGATACGCTACGTCTGCCGATGACGCCAATCACGGATAATGCTCGTGAAATCGTCAAAGCGGCGCTTAAGCATGCCGGTTTGCTGTAAAGTTTAGGGAGATTTGATGGCTTACTCAGTACAAAAGTCGCGCCTGGCCAAGGTTGCGGGTGTTTCGCTTGTTATGTTGCTCGCGGCCTGTAGTTCTGACTCGCGTTATAAGCGCCAGGTGAGCGGTGATGAATCCTATCTGGAGGCCGCACCGCTTGCTGAGCTTCACGCTCCAGCTGGGATGATTCTGCCGGTTATGTCGGGTGACTATAATATCCCGGTCACCAACGGCAGCGGTGCCGTTGGTAAAGCGCTGGACATTCGCCCGCCGGCTCAGCCGTTAGCATTAGTCACCGGTGCTCGCACTCAGATCGCGGGTGATACGTCGACATTGCTGGTGGAAAATGGTCGTGGCAACACGCTGTGGCCACAGGTCGTTAGCGTCATTCAGTCTAAAAACTACACGATCACCAAACGTGATGATGCCAGCCAGACGTTGACCACCGACTGGGTTAACTGGAACCGTCTGGATGAAGACGAGCAGTACCGTGGACGTTATCAAATCTCGGTTAAACCGCAGGGTTATCAGCAAGCGGTAACGGTGAAACTGATTAACCTCGAGCAGGCGGGTAAACCCGTAGCTGATCCAGCATCAATGCAGCGTTACAGCGCTGAGATGATGAACGTTATCTCCGCAGGTCTGGATAAGAACGCCACTGACGCCGCGAATGCCGCGCAGAACCGCTCTGCCGCCACCATGGATGTTCAGAGTGCTGCCGATGACACCGGTTTACCGATGCTGGTGGTACGTGGACCGTTCAACGTGGTATGGCAACGTCTGCCGGCAGCGCTTGAGAAAGTGGGGATGAAAGTGACCGACAGCACCCGTTCTCAGGGCAGCATCGCCGTGACCTACAAACCACTGTCTGATAGCAACTGGCAGGAGCTGGGCGCAAGCGATCCGGGTCTGGTATCCGGCGACTATAAACTGCAGGTCGGTGATTTAGACAACCGCAGTAGCTTGCAGTTTATCGATCCGAAGGGGCATACCCTGACGCAAAGCCAGAACGACGCGCTGGTCGCCGTCTTCCAGGCAGCGTTCAGTAAGTAAAAATAAAGGGCTGGATAACTCCAGCCCTTTTTTTCTGATATGATACGCAAACGTGTGCGTCGGCAGAAAAACGCAATATTTATCGTTAATTCACACCCAGGAGTAATAAAGATGCAAAAGCAAGCTGAGTTGTATCGTGGTAAAGCGAAGACCGTATACAGCACGGAAAACCCGGACCTGTTGGTGCTCGAATTCCGCAATGATACGTCAGCAGGGGATGGCGCGCGCATTGAACAGTTTGATCGTAAAGGCATGGTGAACAACAAGTTCAACCATTTCATTATGACTAAACTGCAAGAAGCGGGCATTCCTACCCAGATGGAGCGACTGCTTTCCGATACTGAATGTCTGGTGAAAAAACTGGAGATGGTACCGGTTGAATGTGTGGTTCGTAACCGCGCAGCAGGTTCCCTGGTTAAGCGTTTAGGCGTTGAGGAAGGTATTGAACTGAATCCGCCGCTGTTTGATCTGTTCCTGAAAAACGATGCTATGCACGATCCAATGATTAACGATTCCTATTGCGAAACTTTTGGTTGGGTGAGCAAAGAGAATCTGGCGCGTATGAAAGAGCTGACCTACAAAGCCAACGACGTGCTGAAAAAGATGTTTGATGATGCCGGTCTGATTCTGGTCGACTTCAAACTTGAATTTGGTTTGTATAAAGGTGAAGTGGTCTTGGGCGATGAGTTCTCACCGGACGGCAGCCGTCTGTGGGACAAAGAAACGCTGGATAAAATGGACAAAGATCGCTTCCGCCAGAGCCTGGGCGGCCTGATCGAAGCCTATGAAGCCGTCGCGCATCGTCTGGGTGTGAAGTTAGACTAATCCTCCCCTGAGCCGGCGATCGCTCTCCGGCTCATCAATCCCGCCGATTTTGATTACTGTTTCTTATGGTAATCCTGTTCCGAACCGCCTACGATCATCATCATAATGAATAAAAAGTTGAGGTGATTATGCGCTGGCAAGGGCGTCGTGAAAGTGACAATGTGGAAGACAGACGAAATAGCTCCGGTGGCGGCCCTTCTATAGGCGGTCCTGGTTTTCGTTTGCCCAGTGGTAAAGGCGGCATCATCCTGCTGATTGTGGTGCTGGTGGCGGGATATTATGGCGTGGATCTCACCGGATTAATGACCGGCCAGCCAGTTTCCCAACAGCAATCATCACACTCCATCAGCCCAAATGATGATGAAGCAGCAAAATTTACCTCGGTGATTCTGGCCACCACGGAAGATACCTGGGGGCAGCAGTTTGAAAAAATGGGCCGGACCTACCAACAGCCGAAGCTGGTAATGTATCGCGGAGCGACGCGTACCGGCTGTGGCGCAGGTCAGTCGGTGATGGGGCCGTTTTACTGCCCGGCGGATGGTACGGTGTATATCGACCTCTCATTTTATGATGACATGAAAAACAAGCTGGGCGCCGATGGCGATTTTGCTCAGGGCTATGTTATCGCCCATGAAGTGGGTCACCACGTGCAGAAACTGCTGGGTATTGAACCGAAAGTTCGCCAGATGCAGCAGAATGCCTCACAGGCTGAAGTGAACCGTCTTTCCGTACGTATGGAACTGCAGGCGGACTGCTTTGCCGGCGTCTGGGGCAACAGTATGCAGCAGCAGGGCGTGCTGGAGTCCGGCGACCTGGCAGAAGCGCTGAACGCCGCTCAGGCCATTGGCGACGATCGCCTGCAGCAGCAGGGACAAGGACGCGTTGTGCCAGACAGCTTTACCCACGGCACTTCTGAGCAGCGGCTTAGCTGGTTCAAACGCGGTTTTGACAGCGGCGATCCGGGACAATGTAATACTTTTGGTAAAGGCATTTAAGCTACTGAGGCAGGGATGTCTGATAATACGGCGCTGAGCGCGTTAACCGAACAGATGGCCCACGAAGGGATCCGTCGTCTGCTGATTATCAGTGGCGAGGGGAACTGGTGTCAGGAGCGGGCATTAGCGCTACGCGACACGTTACCCGGCGACTGGTTATGGGTGGGCGCCCCCGCCCCTGCTGAGCCAAACTGTACGCCACAGGCGCTGCAAACGTTATTAGGCCGCGAGTTTCGTCATGCGGTTTTTGACGCCGGGCAGGGATTTGACGCTGCGGCGTTTGCCGCCTTAAGCGGAACGCTGATCGCCGGGAGCTGGCTGGTTTTGCTGACTCCCCCCTGGCATACCTGGCACACGCATCCGGACGTGGATTCACTGCGCTGGAGCGACTGTGCTGAACCTATCCCAACGCCGCACTTTGTTGAACATGTCAAACGGGTGATTTCCCGTGACGGACAGGCTCTGCACTGGCAGCAGCATCACGCAGTTTCCAGCCCGCGTTTTCCTGTTCGTGCAGTCTGGCACGCGGCAACCGGTGACCCTCAGCCTGAACAGGCGATGATTTTAACCCAGTTGCTGGATATGCCTCCCGGCGTGGCTGCGGTCACAGCTGCACGTGGCCGGGGTAAATCGGCTCTGGCAGGGCAATTGATAGCACGTATCAACGGGACCGCGATTGTCACCGCGCCTGCTAAAGCGGCAACGGATGTGCTGGCGCAATTTGCCGCAGAGCGATACTGCTTTATGGCCCCCGATGCGCTGTTAAGCAGTTCTGCAACCGCAGACTGGCTGGTTGTGGATGAAGCCGCCGCGATCCCCGCGCCGCTGCTACACCAACTGGTTGCGCGTTTCCCTCGTACGCTGTTAACCACCACCGTACAGGGCTACGAGGGAACCGGCAGAGGCTTTTTGCTGAAATTCTGCGCCCACTTTCCCCATCTTCGACGCTATGAGTTGCAACAACCCGTGCGCTGGGCGCAGGGATGTCCGCTGGAGAAAATCGTCAGCGATGCGCTGGTGTTTGACGACGAAACCTTTGCGCATGCCCCCTTGGGGGAGCTTAACTTCTCGGCATTTGATCAACTCTCATGGCAGACAAACCCGGCGCTGCCGTTAGCGGTATATCAGCTACTTTCCGGTGCGCATTATCGCACCTCGCCACTGGATCTGCGGCGAATGATGGACGCGCCGGGTCAGCATTTTCTTCAGGCTTCGGCTGCTGACTCGGTGGCGGGAGCCGTCTGGCTGGTCGACGAGGGGGGATTATCCGCAGAATTAAGCCAGGCCGTCTGGGCCGGATATCGCCGACCAAGAGGAAATCTGGTTGCGCAGTCACTGGCGGCGCACGGCGGAGACCCATTGGCGGCGACGCTTGTCGGGCGGCGGGTCAGTCGAATTGCGGTTCATCCCGCGCGTCAAAGGGAAGGTATTGGGCAACAGCTGATTCTGCAGGCCCGGCACTATTGCACGCAGTGCGACTATCTGTCCGTCAGCTTTGGTTATACGGCTGAATTATGGCGTTTCTGGCAGCGTTGCGGTTTTGTCCTGGTACGGATGGGCAATCATCGGGAAGCCAGCAGCGGCTGTTATACCGCTATGGCGGTGCTGCCCATCAGCGAAGCGGGAAAATGCCTTGCCTGGCGGGCGCACCAGCGCCTGCGACGGGATGCGGAGATTCTTGCGCAGTGGAACGCAGAGCGCATTCCGCTGGTACCACTGAAAGAGACTACGCTTAATGAGGATGACTGGGGTGAGCTGGCTGGGTTTGCCTTCGCGCATCGACCATTACTGACATCATTAGGTTGTCTGAGTCGTTTGCTTGAGCACAGCGAGTTGCCTCTTCCGGCATTACGCGGGCGTATACAGGCTCAACGCAGCGATGCTGAATTGTGCCAACAGTTGAAAATATCGGGTCGCAAAGCGCTGTTGGCAGTTCAGCGCGCCGAGGCGGCGCAGGCCTTAAAACAGCTGGATGCTGAGCGTGAACAACGGCTACATAATCGCATTATGCAATGGCAATTTTTTCACTAACTTCTTCAATTTCCTGGCATGGTCATTGCGGTTAAGCGGCGTAGAATGATTCTCATCAGTTAAGGAGATCGCCATGAAACATGACCATTTTGTTGTTCAAAGTCCCGATAAACCCGCTCAACAGCTCTTGTTGCTGTTTCATGGCGTCGGCGATAACCCGGTTGCCATGGGCGAAATTGGCTCCTGGTTTGCGCCGCTGTTTCCGGATGCGCTAATCGTCAGCATTGGCGGGGCAGAGCCTTATGGTACGACTTCCGGGCGTCAGTGGTTTTCGGTACAGGGGGTAACGGAAGAGAACCGCCAGGCGCGTATTGACGCGATTATGCCGGTCTTTATCGAAACCGTTCGCTACTGGCAGAAGCAAAGCGGCGTTTCGCCCCAGGCGACCGCGCTGATTGGTTTTTCTCAGGGCTCGATTATGTCGCTTGAGAGTATTAAAGCTGAGCCAGGGCTGGCGTCGCGGGTCATCGCCTTTAATGGTCGCTATGCCACGTTGCCGGAGGTTGCAACCACCGCGACGACGGTGCATTTGATTCACGGCGGTGAAGACCGGGTGATTGAGTTATCTCATGCCGTTGCCGCGCAGGAGGCGTTAATACGCGCCGGTGGGGATGTGACGCTGGATATCGTCGAAAATCTGGGGCACGCCATTGATGAACGCAGTATGCAGTTTGCGCTCGACCACCTGCGTTTTACCGTACCGAAGCACTACTTTGATGAAGCGCTGAGCGGCGGTAAGCCTCACGATGATGATGTGATTGAGATGATTTAACCCGCAGGCCGGATGGCGATGTGAAACCGCCATTCGGCCTACGTTGGCTTATTTCTTCGGTTGATCCTTGTTTGGCCAATCGTCGTCGTCATCCCATTTATCGTTAAAATCACGATGCGGGGGAAGCTCCGGCTTATTGGCAAGAAATTTCTTGTGGTCGACGCGCTTGAGATCTTTAATCACGTTCAGCAATACGCCTACCAGAAACACCAACACTAGAATCCACCAGTATTTTGCCAGCCAGTCCATGCTCATTTCCTCTTACAGGAACACTCATCAGGCGACGAGTTGCTCCATGATACGTTGATACATACGGGCAAGCAGTTGCAGGTCGGCGGCATTAACACATTCATTAATTTTATGAATGGTCGCGTTGACCGGCCCCAGTTCTACTACCTGTGCCCCCATGCGGGCAATAAAACGCCCGTCGGACGTCCCGCCTGTAGTCAGTAACTGCGGTTTAATCTCATTATAGTGCTCAATGGCGTTCACCACCGCATCCACCAGTTTACCGCGTGCGGTCAGGAACGGCTGACCGGAAAGCCACCAGTCGACGGTATAACGCAACTGATGTTTCTCCAGCAGTTCCAGCACCCGGGACTTAATCATTTCATCGTTTAATTCGGTGCTGAAACGGAAGTTGAACTGGATAAACAGTTCGCCGGGAATAACATTGTTGCTGCCGGTTCCTGCCTGAATATTGGCAATCTGCATGCTGGTCGCCGGGAAGAATTCGTTGCCCTGATCCCACTCAATCGCCACCAGTTCATTAAGCATTGGCGCCGCGCGGTGTACCGGGTTATCGGCCAGATGCGGGTAGGCTACGTGGCCCTGCACGCCGTGAATGGTCAGATTGCAGGTCAGTGAACCACGACGCCCATTTTTCACCACGTCGCCAACGATTTCCGTGCTGGACGGCTCGCCAACCAGACAATAATCCAGTCGTTCATTGCGCGCCATAAGTGCTTCAACCACTTTTACGGTGCCGTTTTGGGCGCTGGCCTCTTCGTCAGAGGTTATCAAAAACGCCAGACGACCCTGATGGTTCGGATGCTGGGCGACAAAACGTTCTGCGGCCACGACCATTGCCGCCAGTGAGCCTTTCATATCGGCTGCGCCACGCCCGAACAACATGCCATCGCGAATAGTCGGTTCGAACGGTGGATTAATCCAACGATCGACATCGCCGACAGGCACTACGTCAGTGTGACCGGCAAATGCCAGAGTCTCACCTTTGCCGCGCCATGCCCAAAAATTCTGTGTGTCACCAAAATCCATACGCTCAACGGTAAAACCTACCGCGCGCAGGCGTTCAATCATTAACGCCTGGCACCCGGCATCATCCGGGCTCAGGGAAGGACGGCGAATAAGCTGCTGTGTCAGCTCAATAACCGGGCACGACATAGACTATACCTCATTAAAAAACTGCGTATAACTGGATTCACTAAAGCCAAGCAGCATAGGCTTACCCGGCGCGCAGAGCAATGGGCGTTTGATAATTGCAGGCATTTCAATCATCAATGCAGCAGCAGAGGACGCATCGGTGATTTGGTTACGTGTGGCTTCATCCAGTTTGCGCCAGGTGGTTCCACGTGTATTGAGCAGCGCCTCCCAACCTAATTCGCTGATAAAGGCGTGTAATAACGCGTTGTCCAGGCCGTCGACGCGATAATCATGGAAGCGGTAGTCGACCCCATTGTCTTCCAGCCAGCGTCTGGCTTTTTTAATCGTATCGCAATTCTTAATGCCGTAGAGGGTGATCATTTGAATCCTTATTGACGTAATTTGAATATTTATTCTCGTGTTCTATAAACATGAATAATACATATTGTCATCGAACCGTTATAGAAAAATATAACATTGTTGTTGAATGGTGAATAATGATTCCTGAAAGTTCCAAAATTCACGGGGAACTGAAAATCAGATTTTGCCTGTTTGCATCAGCCTGTTTTTCCATCAGAATTGCCAAAGTCGTAGATGATGTATGAATATTTCAAAATATTGCAGTAAGTCACATAAAATTTATGGGGTTAGCGCATAGTGATTACATATACCCCCGAACACATGGAGGATGTAATCGCAACCATTGGTTAAATGATCTTCTTTTTATGATGATGATTTCGTAGAATGCCCATAATAATAAGAGAGGTTGTTATGATTGAACGTGAACTGGGGAACTGGAAAGACTTTATCGAAGTGATGCTTCGTAAATAATTTTCTGGAAGAAATTCATATCCTGCAAAGGATAATAAAAGGCGACTCAACGTAAGTCGCCTTTTTTGTGTCCGATTATTCTGGGCGTGGCTTCAACGGGAAACGTCTGCGTACCAGCACAAAGAACAGAGGAACGAAGTAAATCGCAAGGACTGTGGCTGAAATCATCCCGCCCATTACGCCAGTCCCTACCGCATGCTGACCGCCGGAACCTGCGCCACTGCTGATGGTCATCGGCAACACCCCAAAGATAAACGCCAGTGACGTCATCAGAATTGGGCGTAAGCGTTGGCGACAGGCATGCAGCGTGGCGTCGAGCAAGTCGTGACCTTTCTCGTTCATCTCATTGGCGAATTCAACAATCAATATTGCGTTCTTCGCCGAAAGCCCGATAACGGTGAGTAACCCGACCTGAAAGTACACGTCGTTTTCCAGACCGCGCATCCAGGTAGCGAGCAGCGCGCCAATGACCCCCAGCGGAACAACCAGCATGACGGAGAAGGGAACCGACCAGCTTTCGTACAGGGCCGCCAGACACAGGAACACCACCAGCAAAGAAATGGCGTACAGGGCTGGCGCCTGAGAGCCCGACAGCCGTTCCTGGTAAGACATCGCGGTCCATTCGAGGCCGAATCCGGTCGGCAACTGGTGGACCAGCGATTCCATAATGTCCATCGCCGTACCGGTACTGACGCCTGGGGCGGCTTCGCCAACAATCTCGACGGCGGAGTAGCCGTTATAGCGTTCCAGACGTGGTGAACCCGTTTCCCAGCGCGACGTGGCAAAGGCCGAGAAAGGCACCATGCCGCCGCTATTATTGCGGACGTACCACAGATTGATGTCGTCCGGGAGCATGCGATATTTTGCCGCCGCCTGCACGTAAACCTTCTTCACACGACCCCGGTCCATAAAGTCATTGACGTAGCTGGAGCCCCAGGCCGTTTGCAAGGTGTCGTTGATGTCATCAATGGAAACGCCCAGCGCCTGGGCTTTGCGCTGATCGATATCAATTTGCAACTGCGGGCTGTCGTCCAGACCATTATGACGAACACGGGTCAGAGACGCGTCTTTCCCGGCCAGCTCAATCAGCTTGTCGCGCGCGGCCATTAACGCATCATGGCCCGCACCGGCGTGATCTTGCAGCTCCATATCGAAACCGGCAGAGCTCCCGAGACCGCTAATCGCCGGAGGACTGCTGGCGAAGACGCGGGCTTCCTTAATCTTATTAAAGGCTTTAGTCGCGCGCTCGATGATGGCGAAAGAGGTTCCGGTGGTGGTGTCGCGATCATCCCAGTCTTTTAAGCGGACAAACATCCGCGCCACGTTTTGACCGTTCCCGCCAGGGCCAGAACCGACCGTGGAAAAGACCGACGTAATGTTGTCTTTCTCATGGGTGAAGTAATACTTCTCCACTTCCTCAACTACTTTCAATGTTTGCTGCTGGGTCGAGCCGCTGGGCAACTGTATCGAGGTGGTAAACATGCCGCGGTCTTCGAGCGGCAGGAAGGAGGTTGGCAGGCGCAGGAACAGGAAAACCATACCGCCGAGCAGCAGGCCGTAAATCAGTATCCAGCGCAGGCTGCGGTGCAGGATCCTGGCGACGCCTTTTTCGTAGCGTTCGGCGTTGCGGTTAAACATCCGGTTAAACCAGCCAAAGAAACCGGTTTGCCCGTGATGCTCGCCTTTATGTAGCGGTTTGAGCAGAGTGGCGCACAGGGCAGGGGTGAGGATCATCGCCACCAGAACTGAAAGAACCATTGCGGAGACGATGGTAATCGAGAACTGGCGGTAAATAGCCCCGGTAGTGCCGCCGAAGAAGGCCATCGGGATAAACACCGCCGACAGCACCATGGCGATACCGACCAGCGCGCCCTGGATTTGCCCCATCGATTTCCGCGTCGCTTCCCGCGGTGAGAGGCCTTCCTCACTCATAATACGCTCGACGTTTTCCACCACCACAATGGCATCATCGACCAGCAGGCCGATCGCCAGCACCATCGCAAACATCGTCAGGGTGTTAACGCTGTAGCCAAAGGCGTAGAGCACGGAAAAAGTACCCATCAGGACGACGGGAACGGCGATTGTAGGAATCAGCGTGGCGCGGAAGTTTTGCAGGAACAGGTACATGACAAGGAATACCAGCGCGATCGCTTCCAGCAGTGTTTTCACCACGTCGATGATTGAGGCTTTGACAAAGGAGGTAGTTTCATACGCCACCTTGTATTCCAGCCCGTGCGGAAAATACTGTGAGAGCTCGTTCAGGCGGTCGATAACCAGCTCCGCCGTTGCCATTTCATTGGCGCCGGAGGCCAGTTTTACCCCCAGACCAGAAGCCGGGTGGCCGTTGAAGCGGCTGAGATAGTCATACTTTTCCGCACCCATTTCGACCATCGCCACATCACCCAGTTTAACTTCTGAGCCGTCCTGATTGACGCGTAGCGTAATCGCGCGAAATTCATCCGGAGTCTGTAGCAGCGACTGGGCGTTGATCGTCGCATTCAGCGCTTGTTTGTCCACCGAAGGCGTGCCGCCAAGTTGCCCGACGGCAATCTGCGCATTTTGTGACTCGATAGCATCGGTCACATCTTTGGCGGTCATCTGGAAGCTGTTAAGTTTGACCGGGTCGAGCCAGATACGCATGGAATATTGTGAACCGTAGGCGTCAATATCGCCCACGCCGTTTATACGACTGAGCGGATCCTGGATATTACTGGCGACGTAGTCGGCGATGTCCTGCTTATCCATTGAGCCATCGGTGGAGACGAAGGCGATGGTCAGAATATTGGTGTCACCGGTCTTGCGCACCGTGACCCCTTGATTCTGTACCGCCTGCGGCAGCTTACGCATTGCCGATTGCAGCTGGTTTTGCACCTGCTGGACGGCTTCATCAGGATCGGTTCCCGCGAGGAAGCTCAGCGTAACCGACGCCTGGCCTGTCCCGCTGCTCTGCGACGACATGTACATCAGATTATCGAGACCAGTCATGTTCTGCTCGATAACCTGGGTGACGGTATTTTCCAGGGTTTGTGCGGACGCGCCAGGGTAGTTCGCGGTTACCCGCACGTTTGGCGGTGCCAGATCGGGATATTGCTCAACGGGCAGCGAAAAAATAGCCAGGGCTCCTGTCAGGCACAACAGGATTGCTAACACCCAGGCAAAAATGGGGCGATCGATGAAAAAATTCGCCATTAAAAGGGGACCTCGTGTTTCTGCGTATCGTTATGGGTGTGAATTGCTTCACTTTAGCGGCAAGGTACGGGGCAAACGTGGAGAAAAAAAGAAGATAATGTAAATTATCATGCCCGTTTACAGCTTACCTTTCGTGCCAACGCCGTCAGGCCTGGATCGAGAACCGACGGCGCTTTGCGGTTCTTTACGTTAGCTCACCGTCGGATTCTGCCGAACGAAAACTGATGCTCACCAGCGTTCCCCCTCCGGAGGGTTGAGAGAAAGTCAGCGTGCCGCTCAGCCTTTCCGCCCGCTCGCGCATAATATTTAATCCATAGTGCCCCGAAGGCTCATGCGGCTCGCCAATGCCGATGCCGTTATCGCGAATATAAACCGTGTGATTACCATCCGGCGCGGTCACGCAACTGACGGCAATTTCGGTTGCGCTGGCATGTTTAATCGCGTTCAGCACCGCTTCACGGACGATCTGCAGCAGATGCACCTGCATTTGCGCGTCCAGCGCCAGGGTCGGTAACCGGCAATCAAGCGTCAGTTTAGCTGAGGTCTGATTTTGCAGCGTTTCCAGCATTTCATGCAGGGCGGAGGGGAGATCGGCCTGCTGTAAAGTCAGGCGGAAGGTGGTGAGCAGTTCGCGTAGCTGGCGGTAGGCATCGTTCAGCGCCTGAGAGAAATCCGCCATAATGCTTTGCGCTGGGGCGTTATCTTCGGGAATCGAACGCTTCAGCAGCGTGAGCTGAATGCGTAAATAAGAGAGCACTTGCGCCAGCGAGTCGTGCAGCTCGCGCGCAATCGTCGCCCGTTCCTCCATTAACAACAGCTGCTGAAAATGTTTTTGCGCCTGGTTGAAGTACAACCCGCGACCCAGCATCGAGGAGACGCTGTTAAGCAGCGGGGTAGAAGCATTGACGTTCGGGCTTTGCCAGTGCAGTTCACCGTAGACGGTTTCCTGCATGGTGACCGGCAGGATCTGCATCGGCAGCTCGGGGCTTTTTGCGCCTTCGCTAATTCGCCAGTTATCTCCGACGGTGAGTTCCAGGAAATAGGCGGCGTCATGCTCGCGGACGATCTGTAAAATATGGCGGAAGCAGTACACATCAATCTGACTGGTATTTAACGCCTGAGAGCACTGATACAACACTTCCAGACGACGATTAGCTTCGTGGAGATCGTGGGTCTTCTCAGCGACAGACGCTTCTAGTGAGCGGTACAGCTTGTGTAATTCACTCGACATCTGGCTGAAGGTCTTGCCCAACAACCCGAGTTCGTTGGGCAAATCAGTATCCAGCGACGGGATGTCAAACTGACCGTGTTCAATGTGCTGGCTGGCCACCACCAGCTTATTCAGCGGACGCACCACCTGCTGGCGAATACGCCGTAAGGTAAAGAAAACGAGGGTGAAAATGCCGATCCCGCCCGCCAGTGAAATACCAAAAACCAGCATCACTTTGCGTTCAGCATAATGTTGCAGCGCCAGCACGAAGAGATCGATTTGATCGACATAGTTATTGATATTGCTCTGGTACCAATTTAAATCGCCATCGATCAGACGGGCGTTCATTTCCAGCCAGTTTGCATGTAGACGTCCATAGCGACTTTTTACCGCTTGAGGCACGTACCACGCGTTCAGGTTCTGTAGTGCTGGCGAGTTTAGCGCCTGCTGGAAAAGCTGGCGGTGAGCGTTAAGCTGCGGACTTTGGCTTTGCAGATCGTAACCCAGACGGTAACTTTGCATGCGCAATGAGCCAGCCACGTTGATGGCTTCGGCATCTCGTAAGCTGCTGGTCAGCGTGAGCAGCGCAATACCCGTTGAGAGAATCGACAACAGCACTATGTAGAAAAAAGCTTTAGCCAGACTGGCCGAGACCGGACGCTTTACCGTCACTTGTGCATCCTCACACAATACACGTCGCGCCTTAAAACAGCCCGAACGATGCGGTGTATTTGATAAATGTTAATAAAACGCCATGAAACTGGATGGTAACTGAAACGCAATTTCATATGCGATGAAATAAATTGATCTGCCACAGGTTCTGGATAAATAGTTGTGCTTCCTGGGCAAATGAACATTGCCGCTTCCTTCCGTGTCGGTTAATAACAACACTCATATAAAGAATAAGGTTTTTGCAACCAAAAAAGAAGGAAGCCATGAATCGTTTTATTATGGTTAATAGCCAGCAGTGCCTGGGATGCCATGCCTGTGAGGTCGCCTGCGTCATGGCTCACAATGGCGAGCAGCATGTCCTGAGTCAACGGCATTTCCAGCCCCGAATTACCGTCATCAAGCATCAGCAGCAGCGCAGTGCGGTAACCTGCCATCACTGTGAAGATGCGCCCTGCGCCAGAAGTTGCCCGAACGGGGCAATCAGCCATGATAACGACAGCGTTCAGGTGAACCCGAAAAAGTGTATTGGCTGTAAATCGTGCGTCGTTGCTTGTCCTTTCGGCACGATGCAGATCGTACTCACTCCTGTCGCTAAAGGGAAGGTGAAAGCCACTGCGCACAAATGCGATTTGTGTCAGGGACGCGAACAGGGACCCGCCTGCGTAGAGAACTGTCCGGCGCAGGCGTTACAACTGGTGACGGAAAATTCGCTTACTGGTCTGTCAAAAGCGCGCAGGCTACGCACCGCCAGTCTGGAAAGCCAGCCCTGGCATGCCAACGCCACCGATTTCGTTTCGCATGCAATTACCAAACGTGAGCAAATGCAGGCGACGCCTGCGCGTGGTGAGCCGGATAAGCTGGCAATTGAGGCCCGTAAAACCAGCTTTGAGGAGATCTATCTGCCGTTTCGTACGGCGCAAGCGGAACGGGAAGCGTCCCGCTGCCTGAAATGCGGCGACCACAGTATTTGCGAATGGACCTGCCCATTGCATAACCATATTCCGCAGTGGATTGAACTGGTCAAAGCCGGGAATATCGACGCGGCGGTTGAGCTTTCTCACCAGACCAACTGCCTGCCGGAAGTGACCGGGCGCGTATGTCCGCAGGACCGACTTTGCGAAGGGGCATGTACGGTGCGTAGCGAGCATGGGGCGGTCACTATCGGAAATATTGAGCGTTACATCTCTGATCGGGCCCTGAGCAAAGGATGGCGACCGGACTTAAGCCACGTGCAGAAAGTGGATAAGCGCGTTGCTATCATCGGCGCGGGTCCGGCGGGTCTGGCCTGCGCGGATGTGCTGGCGCGCAGCGGAGTCAGCGCCACCGTATACGATCGCCACCCTGAAATCGGCGGTTTGCTGACGTTCGGCATTCCGGCCTTCAAGCTGGACAAATCGCTGCTGGCCCGCCGCCGTGAAATCTTCAGCGCCATGGGTATTCATTTCGAACTTAACTGTGAAGTGGGTAAGGATGTGGCGCTGTCGGCGCTGCTGGAGGATTACGATGCCGTGTTCGTGGGCGTAGGAACCTATCGTTCCATGAAGGCGGATCTGCCGAATGAAGACGCGCCTGGCGTTTATGACGCGTTACCGTTCCTGATTGCCAACACCAAGCAGGTGATGGGGCTGGATGAACTGCCTGAAGAGCCGTTCATCGATACCGCCGGACTGAACGTGGTTGTACTGGGCGGAGGCGATACGGCAATGGACTGCGTGCGTACCGCGCTGCGTCATGGCGCACGCCAGGTGACCTGCGCTTATCGTCGTGATGAAGCCAACATGCCCGGTTCGAAAAAAGAGGTGAAGAACGCCCGGGAAGAGGGGGCGAACTTCGAGTTTAACGTCCAGCCGGTTGAGCTGGTGTTGCATGATGATGGCCGAGTCAGCGGCGTGCGTTTTTTACGTACCCAGCTTGGCGAGCCGGACGCGCAGGGGCGTCGTCGCCCGGTTCCCCTCGCCGGGAGTGAGTTTGTCATGCCCGCAGATGCGGTGATCATGGCGTTTGGTTTTCACCCACATGGCATGCCGTGGCTGGAGACGCATGGGGTTAAGGTCGATAACTGGGGGCGCATAGCCGCCAATGTTGAAAGCGCATACCGTTATCAAACCAGTAACCCGAAAATCTTCGCCGGTGGTGATGCGGTACGCGGTGCGGATCTGGTGGTTACGGCCATGGCGGAAGGACGGCATGCCGCCCAGGGGATCGTCGACTGGCTGGGCATAAAATCAGTCAAATCTCACTAAGTCGCTAAGAAGGCCGGATAAGGCGCGTTAGCGTTGCTATCCGGCTCTGTGCCGCATAATTGCCTGATGGTGCTTCGCTTATCAGGCCGACATTGCACCAAGACAAACCCGGTTTCACGGCGTAGTATTATTTCTCACTTCTTGCTGTGGAGCCGGTATGTCGCAAAAAATTACCCTCATCAAAGATAAAGTCCTTTCCGATAACTACTTCATCCTGCGCAATATCACCTATGACCTGACCCGTAGCAATGGAGAGGTGATTCGTCACAAACGCGAGGTTTACGATCGCGGCAACGGCGCCACTATCCTGCTGTATAACCCAGAGAAGAAAACGGTGGTGCTCATCCGCCAGTTTCGCATCGCCACCTGGGTCAATGGTAATGAAAGCGGTCAACTGATTGAAACCTGCGCCGGGCTGCTGGATAACGACGAACCGGAAGCGTGCATTCGGAAAGAGGCCATTGAAGAGACCGGCTTTGAAGTGGGGGAAGTGCGTAAGCTGTTTGAGCTCTATATGTCGCCGGGCGGCGTGACGGAGATAATTCATTTCTTTATTGCACAATACAGCGACAGCCAGCGGGCAAATGCGGGCGGAGGGGTGGAAGATGAAGATATTGAGGTTCTGGAGCTGCCGTTCACCCAGGCGCTGGAAATGATTAAAACGGGTGAAATCCGTGACGGTAAGACGGTGCTATTGCTGAACTATTTGCAGTCGTCGCATCTCATGGACTAATGCGCGGGATTTATATTTCTTTACAAATTTTCGGCCAATCCGACGATTCTTATTGAGCCACATCAGTCGCGCAAGGAAGATACCGCTTAGGCTGTGTGTTTTGACTTCGGGGTTGTACCGTCCATGCGCTATCGCGTTATTTTACTTTTCCTGCTCGGGTTGTTACCCGTCCGTTTGCTGTGGGCCGCGCCCGCGCAACAGACGTTTTCTGACTGGCAGGTGACGTGCAATAACCAAAACTTTTGCGTGGCGCGCAATACCGGAGAACATCACGGCCTGGTCATGACCTTGAGCCGCAGTGCCGGGGCACATACCGACGCCGTGTTGCGTATTGAACTGGGTGGGCTGGAATCGCCTACAGCCAAAGAGAGCGATATTGCGCCACGTCTGCTACTGGATGGCGCGTCGCTCCCGCTTCGCGGCGAACACTGGCGTATTACCCCCTGGCAACTGATGACCGATGATCCGGCCACCATCAGCGCATTTTTAACAACCGTACAGGACGCGAAGGCGATAACCCTGCAAAAAGGGGCGCAAAACCTGTCCCTGGTCGGGCTAAAAGCCGCGCTGCTTTTTATCGACGCCCAGCAAAAACGGGTCGGCAGCGAAACCGCATGGATCGAAAAAGGCGACGAGCCTCCGCTCAGCGTTCCTCCCGCTCCCGCTTTAAAAGGCGTGGCTGTGATTAACCCAACGCCAACGCCTCTCACGCAACAAGAGCGCAGTGAATTGCTGGATTACGGTAACTGGCGGATCAACGGTATTCGCTGTTCGATCGATCCGCTGCGTCGCGAGATGCGCGTCACGGCCTTAACGGATGATAAAGCGCTGCTGATGATCGGCTGTGAAGCCGGGGCATATAACACCATCGATCTGGCGTGGGTGGTTTCACGTACTACCCCGTTGACGTCACGGGCGGTACGGCTAAGCCTGCCTTTTAAAACGGATGCGGAAAGCCGCGATATGGAGCTGACCAACGCCACGTTTGATGAGAAGTCGCGCGAGCTGGTAACCCTCGCTAAAGGACGAGGGTTGGCAGATTGCGGTATCCAGACTCGCTGGCGCTACGACGGTCAGCGTTTTCGTCTGGTGCGCTATGCCCAAGAGCCAAGCTGCGATAACTGGCATGGGCCAGATGCCTGGCCCACGCTGTGGATCACACGTTAAGCACCTTATGCGCTTTGTCGACAATGTTATCCACCGTAAAGCCGAAGAACGGGAACAGCTTGTCTGCCGGAGCCGACTCCCCATAACCCGTCATACCGACAATCGCCCCTTTCAGCCCAACATATTTGTACCAGTAGTCGGCAATTCCTGCTTCTACCGCCACGCGCGCGCTGACGTTTGAGGGGAGGACCGATTCCCGATACGCTTCATCCTGGGCGTCGAAGATATCGGTTGAGGGCAGAGAAACCACCCGCACGTTACGACCTTCACCGGTCAGTTTTTCCGCCGCCAGCAGTGTGATTTCCATTTCTGAACCGGTAGCAATCAGGATAACATCCGGCTTACCGCCGCCATCCTTCAGCACATAGCCGCCGCGGGCAATCTGCTGCACTTGCTCAGGCGTCCGCTCAACCTGCGCCAGATTTTGCCGCGAGAGGATCAGCGCCGTTGGCCCGTCATGGCGTTCGACCGCCAGCTTCCAGCCTACCGCCGCTTCAACCTGATCGCAGGGTCGCCAGGTGCTGAAATTAGGCGTCAGACGCAGGCTGGCGAGCTGTTCGACGGCCTGGTGCGTGGGACCATCTTCCCCAAGGCCAATCGAGTCGTGGGTATAAACCATGATTTGTCGGGCTTTCATCAGCGCCGCCATGCGTGCGGCATTACGGGCATATTCGACAAACATCAGGAACGTTGCGGTGTACGGTACGAAGCCCCCGTGGTGAGCGATACCGTTGGCAATCGCGGTCATGCCAAATTCCCGCACGCCGTAGTGGATGTAGTTTCCTGCATGATCCTCTTTAAGAGAAGTGGAGCCTTTCCAGATGGTCAGGTTGCTGGGCGCCAGATCCGCCGAACCGCCAAGCAGCTCAGGCAGTATCGGCCCGTAAGCGTTCAGGGTATTTTGCGAAGCCTTACGGGTGGCGATTTTGGCCGGATTGGCCTGCAGCTCGGTGATATATTTCTGGGTCGTTTCTTCCCACTCTTCCGGCAGTCCACCGCTCATCCGGCGGGTAAACTCTGCCGCCAGGTCCGGATGTGCATGTCGATAAGCGGCGAATTTCTCATTCCAGCTCTGTTGGGCTTTCTCGCCTTTTTCACGAGCGTCCCACGCCCGGTAAATCTCTTTGGGGATTTCAAAGGCAGGATGATGCCACCCCAACTTCTGTCGGGTCAGCGCCACTTCTTCTTCACCCAGCGCAGCGCCGTGCGCTTCCTCTTTCCCGGCTTTATTCGGTGAACCAAAACCAATCACCGTGCGGCAGATAATCAGCGACGGTTTATCGGTAACGGCCTTTGCTTCCTGAATCGCTTTTTTCACCGCCTCAGGGTCATGGCCGTCAATCTCGTGCACTACATGCCAGTGATAGGCCTCAAAGCGTTTCGCGGTATCGTCGGTAAACCAGCCGTCGGTTTCGCCATCAATTGAGATGCCGTTGTGATCGTAAAAGCCGATGAGTTTGCCAAGTCCCAGGGTGCCCGCCAGTGAGCACACTTCGTGAGAAATGCCCTCCATCAGACAGCCGTCGCCCATAAAGACCCAGGTATAGTGATTAACAATCTCGTGGTCTGGCTGGTTAAACTGCGCCGCCAGCGTGCGTTCTGCAATCGCCATTCCGACAGCGTTGGCTAAACCCTGACCCAACGGTCCGGTGGTGGTCTCCACGCCCGGCGTATAGCCAATTTCCGGGTGTCCTGGCGTCTTCGAATGGAGCTGGCGGAAGTTCTTTAACTCTTCGAGCGGCAGGTTGTAGCCGGAAAGATGCAACAGGCTGTAAAGCAGCATTGAGGCGTGGCCATTGGACAAAATAAACCGGTCACGATCGTACCAGGTGGGATCGGACGGGTTATGGCGCAGGAAATCGTTCCACAGTACTTCGGCGATATCGGCCATCCCCATTGGTGCTCCAGGGTGGCCAGAGTTAGCTTTTTGGACGGCATCCATACTTAGCGCACGAATGGCATTGGCAAGCTCTTTACGGGGCATAGGAAATACTCCTTGAAAAGTAAAGTGTTAGATGCGTGTTGTGATTCACACTTTTGAGATAATTGTGGGCGTTGTCAGCAAAAAGCATAGCAGACAAGCATGGTATTGCTGGCTTAAGCAGGTAACATAGATGTTATAAATTGATAACAAATTCTTTCTTTGAATGGTGAGAGTATGGGGACCTTCAAAGTTTGTGCCGTTGACTGAGGTGATAATGTGCGGCTCAGTAGAATGGTTACCCGCGCCACTTTTTTGATAGATACGTGAAAGGAACAACAAGATGGATGACCAGTTAAAACAAAGCGCCCTCGATTTCCACGAATTTCCGGTACCCGGTAAAATCCAGGTTTCTCCGACCAAGCCTCTGGCAACCCAGCGCGACCTCGCGTTGGCCTACTCGCCGGGCGTGGCTGCACCGTGTCTTGAAATTGAAAAAGACCCGCTGGCAGCCTACAAATACACCGCACGCGGCAACCTGGTTGCGGTTATTTCCAACGGTACTGCGGTTCTGGGTCTGGGTAATATTGGCGCGCTGGCCGGTAAACCAGTGATGGAAGGTAAAGGCGTTCTGTTTAAGAAATTCGCCGGGATTGACGTGTTCGACATCGAAGTTGATGAACTCGATCCGGATAAATTTATCAACGTGGTAGCGGCGCTTGAACCAACGTTTGGCGGCATTAACCTCGAAGATATCAAAGCGCCGGAGTGCTTCTACATTGAGCAAAAACTCCGTGAGCGCATGAATATTCCGGTATTCCACGATGACCAGCACGGTACGGCAATCATCAGTACTGCCGCAATCCTTAACGGTCTGCGGGTGGTTGAGAAAAATATCTCTGATGTGCGCATGGTGGTGTCCGGCGCAGGTGCGGCGGCGATTGCCTGTATGAACCTGCTGGTGGCGCTGGGGATGCAGAAACACAACATTGTGGTCTGCGACTCCAAAGGGGTGATTTACAAAGATCGTGAACCAAACATGGCGGAAACCAAAGCGGCTTACGCAGTGGTGGATGACGGTAAGCGTACGCTGGATGATGTCATTGACGGCGCAGACATTTTCCTCGGTTGCTCTGGCCCGAAAGTGCTGACGCAGGAAATGGTTAAGAAGATGGCGCGTGCGCCAATGATCCTGGCCCTCGCCAACCCGGAACCGGAAATCCTGCCGCCGCTGGCGAAAGAGGTGCGTTCTGACGCCATCATTTGCACCGGCCGTTCCGACTACCCGAACCAGGTTAATAACGTCCTGTGCTTCCCGTTCATCTTCCGCGGCGCGCTGGACGTCGGCGCTACTGCCATCAACGAAGAGATGAAACTGGCCGCGGTACACGCCATTGCTGAGCTGGCGCACGCCGAGCAGAGCGAAGTGGTGGCCTCCGCCTATGGCGACCAGGACCTGAGCTTCGGGCCGGAATACATTATTCCGAAACCGTTCGACCCGCGTCTGATCGTCAAAATCGCCCCTGCGGTGGCGAAGGCGGCGATGGATTCCGGTGTGGCAACGCGTCCGATTGCCGACTTTGATGCTTACATCGATAAGCTGACCGAATTCGTCTACAAAACCAACCTGTTCATGAAACCGATTTTCTCTCTGGCACGCAAAGCGCCGAAGCGCGTGGTGCTGACTGAAGGGGAAGAGGCGCGTGTACTGCATGCCACGCAGGAGCTGATCACTTTAGGTCTGGCGAAACCGATCCTGATCGGTCGTCCGAGCGTTATCGAAATGCGTATCCAGAAACTGGGTCTGCAGATCAAAGCAGGCGTCGATTTTGAGATCGTCAACAATGAATCCGATCCGCGCTTTAAAGAGTACTGGAGCGAGTACTACCAGATTATGAAACGTCGTGGTATTACCCAGGAGCAGGCGCAGCGTGCGGTAATTGCCAACACCACGGTGATCGGCGCGATCATGGTGCAGCGCGGCGAAGCGGATGCAATGATCTGCGGTACGATTGGCGACTACCATGAGCACTTCAGCGTGGTGAAAGAGGTGTTTGGTCACCGCGATGGCGTGCATACTGCCGGGGCGATGAACGCCTTGCTGCTGCCAAGCGGTAACACCTTTATCGCCGATACCTACGTTAACGACGATCCTACGCCGGAGCAACTGGCGGAAATCGCCGTGATGGCGGCAGAAACCGTGCGTCGCTTTGGTATCGAACCGAAGGTGGCGCTGCTGTCGCACTCCAACTTTGGTTCATCTAACTGTCCGTCGGCCAGCAAAATGCGCGAAGCGCTGGAGCTGATTAAGGCGCGTGCGCCAGAGTTGATGATTGATGGCGAAATGCACGGCGATGCCGCGCTGGTGGAAAGCATCCGTCATGACCGCATGCCGGACAGTCCGCTGAAAGGCTCAGCGAATATTCTGGTGATGCCGAATATGGAAGCTGCCCGTATTAGTTACAACTTACTACGCGTTTCCAGCTCTGAAGGCGTAACGGTCGGCCCGGTGCTGATGGGGGTTGCGAAACCGGTTCACGTATTAACGCCGATCGCTTCTGTTCGTCGTATCGTTAATATGGTGGCGCTGGCGGTCGTAGAAGCCCAAACTCAACCGCTGTAATTTCACTTTAATTTATTTCCGGCGCGGGTTTCTCCCGCGCCTTTTTATTTCCCCTTTCTTAGTGATCCACTTCACCTTTTAAACATGGTTGCCGAATTTTGTTATTTACTCTGACAAAAAATTGCCACGATGAGGGCAGTTTTAGCGGAGGCGGTGAGCAATGGAAAAAGAACGCATTATTCAGGAATTTGTGCCGGGGAAACAGGTTACGCTGGCGCATCTCATTGCGCACCCTGGTGAGGAACTGGCGAAAAAGATCGGCGTTCCCGAAGCGGGCGCCATCGGCATCATGACGCTGACGCCAGGCGAAACCGCGATGATTGCCGGTGACTTAGCTATGAAGGCGGCAGATGTACATATCGGCTTTCTCGATCGATTCAGCGGTGCGCTGGTCATCTACGGCTCGGTAGGCGCGGTAGAAGAAGCGTTATTACAGACGGTAAGCGGTCTGGGTCGGTTATTAAATTTCACTTTGTGCAACCTGACAAAAAGTTAATCAGAGGCGGCGATGAAACGTATTGCGTTTGTCGGTACGGTGGGGGCGGGGAAAACAACGCTCTTTAATGCGCTACAGGGAAATTATTCCCTCGCCAGAAAAACACAGGCCGTGGAGTTTAATGAAAATGGCGATATCGACACGCCAGGAGAATATTTTAGCCATCCGCGCTGGTATCACGCCTTAATTACCACGCTGCAGGATGTTGATACGTTGATTTATATACACGCGGCAAATGATAAAGAAAGTCGCTTACCTGCCGGGCTGTTGGATATCGGCGCCAGTAAACGACAAATCGCCGTTATCAGCAAAACGGACATGCCGGATGCCGACGTCGCCGCAACGCGACAACTACTTCGCGGGATAGGGTTCCAGGAGCCGATTTTCGAACTCAACAGCCATGACCCGCGCAGCGTGCAGCACCTGGTGGATTATCTGACTGAGCTCAGCCAAAAGGAGGAAAGGGCAGGTGAAAAAACTCATCACAGCTAACGATATTCGTGCGGCCCACGCACGCGGCGAACAGGAAATGTCGGTTGTTCTGCGCGCCAGCATCATCACCCCGGAGGCGCGCGAAGTTGCGGAGCTGCTGGGCGTCACCATCAGTGAATGCGATGAATCCGCGCCAACCGCTGCTGCTGCCGCACCGGTTGCGGTGGATGATGGCAAAACGGAAAGCCAGCGCATTCGCGAAACCATCATTGCGCAGTTACCGGAAGGGCAGTTTACCGAAAGCCTGGTCGCCCAACTGATGGACAAAGTCATGAAGGAGAAACAGTCGCTGGAGCAGGGCGGAATGCAGCCGAGCTTTACCTCGGTGACCGGCAAAGGCGGCGTCAAAGTCATCGACGGCAGCAGCGTGAAGTTTGGTCGTTTTGACGGCGCACAGCCGCACTGCGTGGGTTTAACCGATCTGGTGACCGACCAGGACGGTAGCAGCATGGCCGCCGGGTTCATGCAGTGGGATAACGCTTTTTTCCCATGGACGCTGAACTACGACGAAATCGACATGATTCTGGAAGGCGAGCTGCACGTTCGCCACGAAGGCGAAACCATGATTGCTAAAGCCGGGGACGTGATGTTTATCCCGAAAGGCTCCAGCATCGAATTTGGTACGCCATCGACGGTGAAATTTCTGTATGTGGCCTGGCCTGCGAACTGGCAGTCCTGCTAAGGCGGATGTATGAAGGATTTCATTACCGAAGCATGGCTCAGAGCGAATCATACGCTCAGCGAAGGGGCTGAAATTCATCTCCCCGCTGATGCTCGCCTGACGCCATCTGCCCGGGAATTACTGGAAAGCCGACATCTGCGCATTAAGTATATCGACGAGCAGGGCAGCCTGTTTATTGATGACGAAGAACAGCAGCCGCAGCAGGTGCATGGTTTAACCAGCAGCGATACGCATCCACAGGCCAGTTGCGAACTGTGTCATCAACCGGTGGTGAAGAAAGCAGACACGCTGACGCATCTGACAGCGGACAAGATGGTCGCTAAAAGTGACCCGCGCCTGGGATTTCGCGCCGCGCTGGACAGCACCATCGCCCTGGCCGTGTGGTTGCAAATAGAGCTGGCGGAACCGTGGCAGCCGTGGCTGGCGGATATCCGTTCGCGTCTGGGCAACATTATGCGCGCCGACGCTATCGACGAGCCGCTGGCAGCACAAGCTATCGTCGGGTTAAGCGACGAAGATTTACACCGGCTTTCGCATCAGCCGCTGCGCTATCTGGACCACGACCATCTGGTGCCTGAAGCCAGTCATGGCCGTGATTGCGCGTTGCTTAATCTGCTGCGTACCAAAGTCCGTGAAACGGAGACGGTGGCGGCCCAGGTATTCATCACCCGTAGTTTTGACGTGATGCGACCGGACATCATGCAGGCGCTCAATCGCCTTTCCAGTACGGTCTACGTGATGATGATTCTGAGCGTAGCGAAGCATCCACTGACGGTTAGCCAAATTCAACAGCGACTGGGGGAGAAGCAATGATCATTGAACGTGCTCGTCAACTCGCCCAGCGCTCACCTGCACGGGTGGTGTTCCCGGATGCGCTGGATGTTCGGGTGTTGAAAGCGGCAAATTACCTGCATCAGCACGGTCTGGCACATCCTGTTCTCGTCGCCAGTCCGTTTGCGCTGCGCCAGTTTGCCCTCAGCCATCGGGTGGCGATGGATGGCATTCAGGTTATCGACCCGCAAAGCAACCAGTCCATGCGTGAAGAGTTTGCGCTGCGCTGGCTGGCCCGCGCGGGAGATAAAACGCCTGCAGATGCGCTGGAAAAACTCAACGATCCGCTGATGTTCGCCGCCGCCATGGTTAGCGCGGGTAAAGCTGACGTCTGTATTGCGGGCAATTTGTCGTCGACAGCAAACGTGCTGCGCGCTGGGTTACGCATTATTGGGTTACAGCCAGGCTGTAAAACGCTGTCGTCAATTTTCCTGATGCTGCCGCAGTACCTCGGGCCGGCATTAGGGTTTGCCGATTGCAGCGTCGTGCCGCAGCCCACAGCCGCACAACTGGCGGATATTGCGATTGCCAGCGCGCAGACATGGCAGGCGATCACCGGTGAAGAACCGCGCGTGGCCATGCTGTCGTTTTCAAGTCAAGGCAGCGCTCGTCATCCCAACGTCGCTAACGTGCAGCAGGCTACGGAGATCGTTCGTGAGCGTGCCCCGCAGCTTACCGTGGATGGGGAACTGCAATTTGATGCCGCCTTTGTTCCGGATGTCGCCGCGCAAAAAGCGCCCGCCAGTCCGTTAAAGGGCAATGCCAATGTGATGGTCTTCCCATCGCTGGAGGCAGGCAATATTGGCTACAAAATCGCCCAGCGTCTGGGAGGGTATCGTGCCGTAGGTCCGTTGATCCAAGGGCTTGCCGCACCGCTTCATGACCTCTCTCGCGGCTGTAGCGTACAGGAAATTATCGAACTGGCGTTGGTGGCAGCAGTGCCGCGTCAGACTGACATGAGTCGTGAAAACGCCTCACACACACTGGTTGTTTAGGTCCCGTTCTGGACCCCTTAATGAGAGGAAAACACAATGGAAGCATTAGGAATGATTGAAACCCGGGGCCTGGTTGCACTGATTGAGGCTTCTGACGCAATGGTTAAAGCGGCACGCGTGAAACTGGTCGGCGTGAAGCAGATCGGCGGCGGTCTGGTTACTGCAATGGTCCGTGGCGACGTAGCGGCATGTAAAGCCGCAACGGATGCTGGTGCTGCTGCTGCACAGCGTATTGGTGAGCTGGTTTCCGTACACGTGATCCCGCGTCCGCATGGCGATCTGGAAGAAGTGTTCCCGATCAGCTTTAAAGGCGACAGCAACGACATGTAAGTCGTCCACGTGACGCCACAGACTTCATTGCTGGCGTCACCCTCTCTCCTTTTCACATTACCTTCTGCGGAGGGTAGGGGGAGGTTTTACCTGAAATATGCCACGGAGGCGCGTATGAAACTGGCAATCGTCACAGGACAAATTGTTTGTACCGTACGCCATCAGGGGCTCGCGCACGACAAGTTGCTGATGGTGGAAATGATTGATGCCTGCGGAAATCCCGACGGGCAATGTGCTGTTGCTATCGACAGCATTGGGGCGGGAACCGGAGAGTGGGTGCTGCTGGTCAGCGGAAGCTCAGCCCGTCAGGCGCACCGTAACGAATCATCACCTGTCGATCTGTGCGTGATTGGCATTGTTGATGAAGTGGTGGCAGGTGGTCAGGTGATCTTCCATAAATAAGGCAGAAAATCATGAATCAACAGGATATTGAACAGGTCGTGAAAGCGGTGCTGCTGAAAATGAAAGACAGCAGCCAACCCGTCAGTGCCGTTCAAGAAATGGGCGTTTTTGCCTCCCTGGATGACGCAGTGGCGGCAGCAAAACTGGCCCAGCAAGGGCTGAAAAGCGTTGCCATGCGCCAACTGGCTATCACGGCTCTACGTGAGGCGGGCGAAAAACATGCCCGAGAATTAGCGGAACTTGCCGTCACAGAAACCGGCATGGGACGCGTTGAAGATAAATTTGCCAAAAACGTGGCGCAGGCACGCGCCACGCCGGGCGTGGAATGCCTGTCTCCACAGGTTCTGACCGGTGATAACGGCCTGACGCTGATTGAAAACGCGCCGTGGGGCGTGGTGGCCTCGGTGACACCGTCCACCAACCCGGCTGCGACCGTTATTAACAACGCCATCAGCCTGATTGCGGCTGGCAACAGCGTGGTCTTCGCACCGCATCCGGCTGCCAAGGGCGTGTCTCAGCGCGCTATCACTCTGCTTAACCAGGCGGTAGTTGCAGCAGGCGGACCGGCAAACCTGCTGGTTACCGTGGCCAATCCGGATATTGAAACCGCCCAGCGTCTGTTTAAGTACCCAGGCATCGGCCTGCTGGTGGTGACCGGCGGTGAAGCCGTAGTGGATGCCGCGCGTAAGCACACCAACAAACGTCTGATTGCCGCCGGTGCGGGAAATCCGCCGGTGGTGGTTGATGAAACGGCTGATCTGGCACGCGCAGCCCAGTCGATCGTCAAAGGCGCTTCGTTTGACAACAACATTATCTGCGCCGACGAAAAAGTGCTGATCGTGGTCGATAGCGTCGCTGATGAGCTGATGCGTCTGATGGAAAGCCAGCATGCAGTCAAGCTGACCACAGCTCAGGCCGAACAGCTGCAACCGGTGCTGCTGAAAAATGTCGATGAACGCGGTAAAGGCACGGTCAGTCGTGACTGGGTTGGCCGCGACGCAGGAAAAATCGCTGCGGCGATTGGTCTGAACGTACCGGAGCAAACCCGGCTGTTGTTCGTCGAAACCTCTGCGACTCATCCGTTTGCCGTAACCGAACTGATGATGCCGGTTCTGCCGGTCGTGCGGGTCGCCAACGTCGATGAGGCCATTGAACTGGCGGTCAAGCTTGAAGGCGGCTGTCACCATACGGCGGCGATGCACTCGCGCAATATCGACAACATGAACCGCATGGCCAACGCCATTGATACCAGCATTTTCGTTAAGAACGGACCGTGCATTGCCGGTCTTGGACTCGGTGGCGAAGGCTGGACCACGATGACCATTACCACGCCAACCGGGGAAGGGGTGACCAGCGCACGCACGTTTGTGCGTCTGCGTCGCTGTGTGTTGGTGGATGCCTTCAGAATTGTATAAGGAGTAAACGACATGGCGCACGACGAACAACGTTGGCTGACACCCAGATTGCTAAAAGCGGCAACGCTATGTAACCAGACGCCCGTAAAGAGCGATTCACCGCTGTGGCTGGGCGTGGATTTGGGGACGTGTGATGTGGTGTCGATGGTTGTCGACAGTGACGGACAGCCGGTTGCGGTTTGCCTGGACTGGGCCGACGTCGTGCGCGATGGCATCGTCTGGGATTTCTTCGGTGCGGTGACCATCGTTCGTCGCCATCTCGATACGCTCGAACAACAGTTGGGTTGCCGCTTTACCCACGCGGCAACCTCGTTTCCACCGGGAACTGACCCACGAATCTCGATCAACGTGCTGGAATCTGCCGGGCTTGAAGTCAGTCATGTGCTCGACGAACCGACCGCGGTGGCGGACCTGTTGCAGCTTGATAACGCTGGCGTGGTGGATATCGGTGGCGGTACCACCGGGATTGCGATTGTGAAGCGAGGCAAGGTGACTTACTCCGCCGATGAAGCGACCGGCGGGCACCACATTTCTCTGACGCTTGCCGGGAACCGTCGCATCCAGTTGGAAGAGGCGGAGCAGTACAAACGCAGCAACGGTAAAGAAATTTGGCCGGTGGTTAAGCCGGTCTACGAAAAAATGGCGGAAATTGTGGCTCACCATATTGCCGGACAGGGCGTGGCTGATTTATGGCTGGCCGGTGGTTCCTGTATGCAGCCGGGCGTTGATGAACTGTTTCGTAAGCGTTTCCCGGAACTGCAGGTGCATTTACCCCAGCACAGCCTGTTTATGACCCCGCTGGCGATTGCAAATAGCGGAAAAGAAAAAGCGGAAGGAATCTATGCAAGCTGAATTGCAGACCGCGCTCTTTCAGGCATTCGATACCCTGAATCTGCAACGCGTAAAAACGTTTAGCGTTCCACCGGTTACGTTGTGTGGACTGGGAGCGCTCAGTACCTGCGGACAGGAAGCACAAACGCGCGGCCTGACGCATATGTTCGTCATGGTCGACAGTTTCCTGCACCAGGCGGGGATGACCGCCGCACTGGAACGCAGCCTGGCGATGAAAGGCGTGGCGATGACGCTGTGGCCATGTCCGGTGGGCGAACCGTGCATTACGGACGTCTGCGCGGCGGTCGCGCAACTGCGTGAATCGAAGTGCGATGGCGTAGTGGCCTTTGGTGGCGGTTCCGTATTGGATGCCGCAAAAGCCGTGGCGTTGCTGGTGACCAATCCCACCCAGACGCTGGCAGACATGGATGAGAGCAGCGCGTTACGCCCGCGTCTGCCGCTGATTGCCGTACCGACTACCGCCGGAACGGGTTCAGAAACCACTAATGTCACGGTGATTATCGACGCTGCGACCGGGCTTAAAAAAGTGCTGGCCCACGCAACCCTGATGCCGGATGTGGCGATTCTTGACGCCGCGCTGACGGAAGGTGTGCCAGCACACGTAACGGCGATGACCGGGATCGATGCGCTGACGCATGCCGTTGAAGCGTATAGCGCTCTGAACGCGACGCCGTTTACCGACAGTCTGGCGATTGGCGCGATTGCGATGATAGGTAAATCGCTGCCGAAGGCCGTTGGCTATGGTCAGGATCTGGCGGCGCGAGAAAGCATGCTACTGGCTTCCTGTATGGCCGGGATGGCGTTTTCCAGCGCGGGGCTGGGCCTGTGTCACGCGATGGCGCACCAGCCGGGTGCGACGCTGCACATCCCACATGGACAGGCTAACGCCATGTTGCTGCCCACAGTAATGGGTTTCAACCGCATGGTGTGTCGTGAGCGTTTCAGCCATATCGGACGGGCGTTAACCAACAAGAAGTCGGACGATCGCGATGCCATCAACGCCGTCAGTGAGCTGATTAGCGAAGTGGGCCAGACCAAACGACTCTCTGACGTTGGGGCAAAGCCCGAGCATTACAGCGCATGGGCTCACGCCGCGCTGGAGGATATTTGTATTCGCAGTAACCCACGCACCGCCACGCAGGCCGACATTATCGCGTTGTATGCGGCGGCACAATAAATACACATATGACAGGGAGTGAAGGTTATGGGAATTAACGAAATCATCATGTACATCATGATGTTCTTTATGCTGATTGCCGCCGTGGACAGGATCCTGTCGCAGTTCGGCGGTTCGGCACGGTTCCTCGGTAAGTTCGGGAAGAGTATTGAGGGATCGGGCGGCCAGTTTGAAGAAGGTTTTATGGCGATGGGTGCGCTGGGTCTGGCGATGGTCGGTATGACCGCGCTGGCACCGGTACTGGCGCATGTGCTCGGGCCGGTGATTATTCCACTGTACGAAATGTTAGGTGCTAACCCGTCGATGTTTGCCGGAACGCTGCTGGCGTGCGATATGGGCGGCTTCTTCCTGGCGAAGGAACTGGCGGGCGGCGACGTTGCGGCGTGGCTGTACTCTGGCCTGATCCTCGGGGCGATGATGGGGCCGACGCTGGTCTTCTCTATTCCGGTTGCGCTGGGGATTATTGAGCCGTCCGACCGTCGTTATCTGGCGCTGGGCGTGCTGGCTGGGATCGTCACCATTCCGATTGGCTGTATTGCGGGTGGTTTGATCGCGATGTACTCCGGTGTCGAAATCAACGGGCAGCCGGTGGAGTTCACCTTCGCGCTGATCCTGATGAACATGATCCCGGTGCTGATCGTTGCCGTGCTGGTGGCGCTGGGACTGAAATTCATCCCGGAAAAAATGATCAACGGCTTCCAGATCTTCGCGAAATTCCTGGTGGCGCTGATCACCATCGGTCTGGCGGCAGCGGTGATCAAATTCCTGCTCGGCTGGGAACTGATTCCGGGTCTTGATCCTATCTTCATGGCACCAGGTGACAAGCCGGGTGAAGTGATGCGCGCCATCGAAGTTATCGGTTCTATCTCCTGCGTGCTGCTGGGTGCGTACCCAATGGTACTGCTGCTGACCCGCTGGTTTGAAAAGCCACTGATGAGCGTTGGTAACCTTTTAAAAATCAATAATATCGCGGCTGCGGGCATGGTGGCGACGCTGGCGAACAACATCCCAATGTTCGGCATGATGAAGAATATGGATACCCGCGGCAAAGTGATCAACTGCGCTTTTGCGGTCTCCGCAGCCTTCGCACTGGGTGACCACTTAGGTTTCGCCGCGGCCAACATGAACGCGATGATCTTCCCAATGATTGTCGGCAAGCTAATTGGCGGCGTGACGGCGATTGGTGTGGCTATGCTGTTGGTACCGAAAGACGAAGATGTTCCGGCACCAGCAGAAACCAACCCGGAGGCGCAATCGTGAATACTCGCCAGCTACTCAGCGTCGGTATCGATATCGGCACCACCACCACTCAGGTGATCTTCTCGCGCCTTGAGCTGGTCAACCGTGCGGCAGTGTCGCAGGTGCCGCGTTACGAATTCATCAAACGCGAAATTAGCTGGCAAAGCCCGGTGTTCTTTACCCCCGTTGATAAGCAGGGCGGGTTGAAAGAGGCCGAACTTAAGGCGCTGATCCTCGCCCAGTATCAGGCGGCGGGGATTGCGCCTGAGACCGTCGATTCCGGCGCGATCATCATTACCGGAGAAAGTGCCAAAACCCGCAACGCGCGACCAGCGGTGATGACGCTCTCTCAGTCGCTGGGGGACTTCGTGGTTGCCAGCGCCGGTCCGCATCTGGAATCAGTGATTGCCGGTCACGGCGCAGGGGCTCAAACCCTGTCAGAGCAGAAGTTGTGCCGCGTACTGAATATCGACATCGGTGGCGGGACGTCGAACTACGTCCTGTTCGATGCCGGAAAAGTCAGCGGTTCGGCCTGCCTGAACGTCGGCGGACGGCTGCTGGAAACGGACGGTCAGGGGCGGGTGGTGCATGCGCATCAGCCAGGACAGATGATTGTTGATGACGTATTTGGTCCAGGCACCGACGCCCGGACCCTCAATGCGGCGCAGCTTGTTCAGGTGGCCCGACGGATGGCGGCGCTGATCGTTGAGGTGATTGACGGCACGCTGTCACCGCTGGCGCAGGCGCTGATGCAAACCGGTCTGTTGCCGACGGGTGTGAAGCCGGAAGTGATTACGTTGTCCGGCGGGGTGGGCGAGTGCTACCGCAACCAGCCTGCCGATCCATTCTGTTTTTCCGATATTGGGCCGCTGTTAGCGACGGCGCTGCATGAACATCCGCGTCTGCGTGAGATGAACGTGCAATTCCCGGCGCAAACCGTGCGCGCCACGGTGATTGGCGCCGGTGCGCATACGCTGTCGCTTTCGGGCAGCACCATCTGGCTGGAAGGTGTGGCGCTTCCGCTGCGCAATCTGCCGGTGGCGATTCCGGTTGATGAGGCTGATTTGGTGGCCGCCTGGCAACAAGCGCTGATGCAGCTCGATCTGGACCCGCAAACAGACGCTTACGTGCTGGCGCTGCCCGGTTCGCTGCCGGTGCGCTACGCCGCGCTGTTAACGGTTATTGATGCGCTACTGGCCTTTGTCGCGCGCCATCCGAATCCGCATCCCCTGCTGGTGGTAGCCGAGCAGGATTTTGGTAAAGCCCTGGGCATGCTGTTACGCCCACAGTTACAGCAACACCCGCTGGCAGTCATCGATGAGGTGGTTGTCCGGGCGGGGGACTATATCGACATTGGTACGCCTCTTTTTGGCGGATCGGTTGTGCCGGTGACGGTGAAATCACTCGCATTTCCTTCCTGAGGGAACGACTTATGAAACTAAAGACCACATTGTTCGGCAATGTTTATCAGTTTAAGGATGTTAAAGAGGTGCTGGCAAAAGCCAACGAACTGCGTTCGGGGGATGTGCTGGCAGGGGTAGCTGCAACCAGTTCGCAAGAGCGAGTGGCGGCCAAACAGGTGCTGTCGGAAATGACGGTAGCGGATATCCGCAACAACCCGGTGATTTCCTATGAAGAGGACTGCGTGACGCGTCTGATTCAGGACGACGTCAACGAAACGGCCTATAACCGCATCAAAAACTGGAGTATCAGCGAGCTGCGCGAGTACGTGCTGAGCGATGAAACCTCCGTTGATGACATTGCGTTTACGCGCAAAGGATTAACGTCGGAAGTGGTCGCAGCGGTTGCAAAAATCTGCTCTAACGCGGACCTGATCTACGGCGGTAAGAAAATGCCGGTGATCAAAAAGGCCAACACCACCATTGGTCTGCCGGGCACCTTCAGCTGTCGTTTACAGCCGAACGACACCCGTGATGACGTGCAGAGTATTGCGGCACAAATCTACGAAGGGCTGTCCTTCGGGGCGGGCGATGCGGTGATTGGCGTTAACCCGGTAACCGATGACGTGGAAAACTTAAGCCGCGTACTTGATACCGTGTACGGCGTCATCGACAAATTCAATATCCCGACCCAGGGCTGCGTCCTGGCGCACGTTACTACCCAGATCGAAGCCATTCGTCGCGGCGCGCCGGGCGGGCTGATTTTCCAGAGTATCTGCGGCAGCGAGAAAGGCTTAAAAGAGTTTGGCGTTGAGCTGGCCATGCTGGATGAAGCGCGTGCAGTGGGCGCTGAGTTTAACCGTATCGCTGGGGAAAACTGCCTGTACTTCGAAACCGGACAAGGGTCTGCGCTTTCTGCTGGCGCTAACTTCGGTGCCGATCAGGTGACGATGGAAGCACGTAACTACGGTCTGGCGCGTCACTACGATCCGTTCCTGGTGAACACCGTTGTCGGCTTTATCGGGCCGGAGTATCTCTACAACGACCGTCAGATTATTCGCGCGGGTCTGGAAGATCACTTTATGGGCAAGCTGAGCGGCATCTCAATGGGCTGCGACTGCTGCTATACCAACCATGCTGATGCTGACCAGAACCTCAACGAAAACCTGATGATTCTGCTCGCCACCGCTGGCTGCAACTACATCATGGGCATGCCGCTCGGTGACGACATCATGCTCAACTATCAGACCACCGCCTTCCACGACACCGCGACCGTGCGCCAGCTGCTGAACCTGCGTCCGTCGCCGGAGTTTGAACGCTGGCTGGAAACCATGGGCATTATGGCAAACGGTCGCCTGACCAAACGGGCGGGCGATCCGTCACTGTTCTTCTGATGACGCGGGGATGACACACGATGGATCAAAAACAGATTGAAGAAATTGTACGCAGCGTGATGGCGTCAATGGGTGAGTCGCAGCCGCAGGCTCAAGCGCCGGCAGTACAAGCGCAATGCAGCACCACCCAGTGCGCCGCGCCGACCGGTGAAAGCTGTGCGATGGATTTAGGCTCAGCCGAGGCTAAAGCGTGGATTGGCGTTGAGAATCCACACCGCGCAGAGGTGTTGACTGAACTGCGTCGCAGCACTGCGGCGCGTGTATGTACCGGTCGAGCCGGTCCACGTCCGCGTACCCAGGCGCTGCTGCGCTTCCTGGCCGACCACTCGCGTTCGAAAGATACGGTATTGAAAGAAGTGCCGGAAGAGTGGGTAAAAGCCCAGGGGCTGCTGGAAGTGCGCTCGGAAATCAGTGACAAAAACCTGTATCTGACGCGTCCGGATCTGGGGCGTCGTCTGAGTGCGGAAGCCATTGAAGCGCTGAAATCACAGTGTGTAATGAACCCGGATGTGCAGGTGATTATCTCTGATGGCCTGTCTACGGACGCTATCACCGCTAACTACGAAGAGATTCTGCCGCCGCTGTTGTCTGGATTAAAACAGGCCGGATTGAAGGTCGGGACGCCGTTCTTTGTTCGCTATGGTCGCGTGAAAATCGAAGATCAGATCGGCGAACTGCTGGGCGCGAAAGCGGTGATCCTGCTGGTTGGGGAACGTCCGGGCCTGGGCCAGTCGGAAAGCCTTTCTTGCTACGCCGTCTATTCGCCGCGTGTGGCGACGACCGTTGAAGCTGACCGTACCTGTATCTCGAACATTCACCAGGGCGGTACGCCACCGGTTGAAGCGGCGGCGGTCATTGTGGATTTGGCCAAGCGCATGCTGGAGCAAAAAGCATCCGGCATCAATATGACCCGTTAAGGAGGCATCATGCCAGCATTAGATTTGATTAGACCTTCAGTCACCGCAATGCGCGTGATTGCCTCGGTAAATGACGGTTTTGCCCGTGAACTTAAATTACCGCCACATATACGTAGCCTCGGACTCATCACAGCAGATTCTGATGACGTGGCGTATATTGCCGCAGACGAAGCGACAAAACAGGCAATGGTGGAAGTGGTTTATGGCCGCTCGCTGTATGCCGGCGCGGCGCACAGTCCCTCTCCAACTTCGGGTGAAGTGCTGATTATGCTCGGTGGACCCAACCCGGCAGAAGTTCGCGCAGGTCTGGACGCGATGGTAGCCAATATTGAAAGCGGCGCGGCGTTTCAGTGGGCGAATGACGCAGAAGATACCGCCTTCCTGGCGCATGTGGTTTCGCGTACCGGCTCGTATCTCTCGGCGACCGCAGGATGCCGGCTTGGCGATCCGATGGCGTATCTGGTGGCGCCGCCGCTGGAAGCGACATTTGGTATTGATGCTGCGCTGAAATCGGCCGATGTACAACTGGTGACCTACGTTCCGCCGCCGTCAGAAACCAACTATTCGGCTGCGTTTATGACCGGTAGCCAGGCCGCTTGTAAAGCTGCATGTAACGCCTTTGCCGATGCCGTTCTGGATATTGCCCGTAACCCAATCCAGCGCGCGTAAGAGAGGTTGTGATGATCAATGCACTGGGATTACTGGAAGTGGATGGCATGGTCGCTGCCGTGGATGCGGCGGATGCCATGCTGAAAGCCGCGAACGTGCGCCTGCTTAGCCACGAAGTGCTCGATCCTGGCCGGTTGACGCTGGTGGTGGAAGGCGATCTGGCGGCGTGCCGCGCAGCGCTGGATGCCGGCAGCGCCGCTGCTGCGCGTACAGGCCGTGTTATCAGCCGTAAGGAAATCGGCCGACCGGACGATGATACCCAGTGGCTGATCGGCGGTTTTAAGCGCCAGCCGAAGAAACCAGAACAGAAGCCAGAAGTGAAAACAGATGTAAAAACGCAGAAGACGCAGGACGCCCCGTTGACGCCTGAATCCTCTGATCAACTTCTGACGCTGTTGGCATCGGTCCGTCAAGGAATGACGGCAGGGGAAGTGGCTGCCCACTTTGGCTGGTCACTTGATGAAGCCAGAAAGGCGCTGGAACAGCTCTTTTCTGACGGAGCGTTGCGTAAACGCAGTAGTCGCTATCGCTTAAAAAATTAACCTGTCGGAGGGCCGGGGGCTTCGTTGAAGCTTCCGGCTTAAAAGATCATGAAAAAGAACCGTACTGCAAACCTGCACCATCTTTATCATGAAGCATTACCCGAAGACGTTAAACTTACGCCGAAAGTGGAGGTGGACAACGTTCACCAGCGGCGAACAACGGATGTGTATGAGCATGCGCTGACGATTACCGCATGGCAGCAGATCTACGACCAGTTACATCCGGGAAAATTTCATGGCGAGTTCACGGAAATCCTGCTCGATGATATTCAGGTGTTCCGTGAATACACCGGACTGGCGTTGCGTCAGTCGTGTCTTGTCTGGCCGAACTCTTTCTGGTTTGGTATTCCGGCCACGCGCGGCGAACAGGGATTTATTGGCACCCAGTGTCTGGGGAACGCTGAAATTGCCACCCGCCCTGGCGGGACAGAGTTTGAACTGAGTACGCCGGATGATTACACCATTCTGGGCGTCGTCATTTCGGAAGAGGCGATTGCCCGTCAGGCCAACTTCCTGCATAACCCGGAAAGAGTGCTGCATATGCTGCGCAACCAGTCGGCGCTGGAAGTGAAAGAACAACACAAAGCCGCGTTATGGGGCTTTGTGCAGCAGGCGCTGGCGACGTTTAGCGAAAATCCGGAAAACCTCCATCAACCTGCGGTACGCAAAGTGCTGGGCGATAACCTGCTGCTGGCGATGGGCACTATGCTGGAAGAAGCGCAGCCGATTATCACGGCTGAGAGCATCAGCCATCAGAGCTATCGTCGCCTGCTGTCGCGTGCGCGTGAATATGTGCTGGAAAATATGTCAGAACCGCTGACCGTGCTCGATCTGTGTAATCAACTGCACGTCAGCCGCCGGACGTTGCAAAACGCCTTTCACGCGATCCTTGGTATCGGTCCGAATGCCTGGTTAAAACGCATTCGCCTGAACGCCGTACGTCGCGAGCTGATAAGCCCGTGGTCGCAGAGTACGACGGTGAAAGACGCCGCCATGCAGTGGGGATTCTGGCATTTAGGGCAGTTTGCCACCGACTACCAGCAGCTGTTTGCGGAAAAACCTTCATTGACGCTGCATCAGCGCATGCGCCAGTGGGCATGATGCGATGAATGTGCCGGATGCGACGCAAATGCGTTTTATCCGGCCTGGGGGCTGGTATTGTCTGGGGTTACACCCAGTCGCGAACCTGAATAAACTCGCTAAGGGCGGCTTCCGGGCTGTTCGCTTCCGGCTGCCAGTCATACTCCCAGCGCACCAGCGGCGGCATCGACATCAGAATCGATTCCGTACGGCCGCCGGTCTGCAGACCGAATAACGTGCCGCGATCCCACACCAGGTTAAATTCCACATAGCGTCCGCGACGGTAAAGCTGAAAATTGCGTTCACGTTCGCCCCAGCTCATTGCTTTGCGGCGCTCAACGATGGGCAGATACGCTTCGGTAAAGCCTTGACCTACCGCCTGCATAAAGGCGAAGCTGTGGTCGAAATCCGGCGTATTCAAATCATCGAAAAACAGCCCGCCAATGCCGCGCTGTTCGTTGCGATGCTTGAGGAAGAAGTAGTCATCGCACCACTTCTTGTAACGGGGATAAACGTCTTCGCCGAACGGCTGGCACAGATCTCGCGCCGTGCGGTGCCAGTGAACCGCATCCTCATCAAAGCCGTAGTAGGGCGTTAAGTCAAAGCCGCCGCCAAACCACCAGACCGGGTCAGTGCCCGGTTTTTCCGCGATAAAAAATCGCACGTTGGCGTGACTGGTCGGAATGTAGGGATTCTGCGGATGTACCACCAGCGAGACGCCCATGGCCTCAAAGCTGCGTCCCGCAAGCTCGGGGCGATGTGCGGTAGCCGAGGCCGGCATTGCCTCGCCGTGAACGTGGGAGAAGTTGACGCCCGCTTGCTCGAAAATACCGCCGTTACGTAGCACCCGGCTGCGCCCGCCGCCGCCTGCTTCACGCTGCCAGTTATCCTCAACAAACTCGGCGCCGTCTACGGCGGATAACTGCTGGCAAATATCATCTTGCAGGCTGAGCAGGAACTGTTTTACGCGCTGTGCATCGGGCTTCATGGTTAACGTTTCTTCGAGTGTGCTTTCTGGTTATCAAACCAGTGGAAATAGCTGATGATGCCATTGGCGATAGCGGTGGCGATTTTCTGGCGAAATGCCGCCGTGCCCAGCAGACGTTCTTCTTCCGGGTTGGTAATGAACGAGGTTTCGACCAGTACCGACGGAATTGATGGTGATTTTAGCACCACGAAGGCGGCTTGTTCCGTGCTGCGACTGTGAAGACGATGTACCGGCTTGATCTTCTTGAGAATATGCGAGCCTAACGTCAGGCTGTTTTTAATGGTATCCGTTTGCACCAGATCGAACAGCACCTGCTGCAGCAAATGGTCTTTATCGGTGGTCTTCTTCCCGGCCACTTCATCGGCCCGGTTTTCACGATCGGACAGATACTTCGCCATGGCGCTACTGGCACCGCGATTGGACAACGCAAAGACCGACGCACCTGCAGCGCTCGGATTGGTAAAACCATCGGCGTGGATCGACATGAACAGGTCCGCGCCATGCTTATGTGCGATCTCGACGCGATCGTAAAGCGGAATAAATGTATCGCCGGAGCGCGTCAGGCGCGCATCAATCCCCTGGTTGCGTAGAATCGAGCGCACGTTTTTGGCAATCGCCAGTACCACGTGCTTTTCCTTCGACCCATTGCGACCAATTGCGCCGGTATCAATCCCTCCGTGACCCGGATCAAGGACAACAACGCGCTTAGCGCCGGCTTTTTTCGCTTTCGGTTTGCTGTGTCCATTGCTGGTCTTAAGCGCTTCTTCTTTAGCGATGGCTTGCGACATGCCTGACAGCGTTAGGGCGGCCAGCCCGGCTTTCAACACCTGGCGGCGCGATGTGAGTGTTTTTAGTGGTTTAAAAGTGCTCATACGGCCTGAGTTGTAAAAAAAGGTTCTAAACGTTATATCGTATCGCGTTGTCCGTTGCGACGGATCGGGATAAGAATTGTTTTACTTTTCATTTCAATACGTGACAATTCCGTATTATGCCATTTTTTCCGCCGCTTCGCGTCAGATATTGGCTAAATCAGCCGTTCGCGCCATAATCGCTTTTTAACGTCCTGAAAAGGTAACCAATACCATGGAAATACGCGTTTTTCGCCAGGAAGATTTCGAAGAGGTGATCACCCTCTGGGAGCGCTGTGATTTGCTGCGTCCATGGAACGACCCTGAAATGGACATTGAGCGTAAACTCAATCATGACGTCAGCTTGTTCCTGGTCGCTGAAGTGAATGGCGAGGTGGTCGGTACGGTGATGGGAGGATATGACGGGCATCGCGGCTCGGCCTATTACCTGGGCGTACATCCTGAGTTTCGCGGTCGCGGCATTGCCAATGCGCTGCTCAACCGGCTGGAGAAAAAGCTCATTGCCCGCGGTTGTCCGAAGATTCAAATCATGGTGCGTGACGATAATGACGTCGTACAGGGTATGTATGAACGTCTGGGCTATGAACATGCGGATGTACTCAATCTGGGCAAGCGTTTGATCGAAGATGAAGAGTACTGAGTTTCATCCGGCCGACTATGACGCTCATGGGCGTCTGCGCCTGCCTTTTCTCTTCTGGTGCGTGCTGCTGCTGCAGGCGCGCACCTGGGTTCTGTTTGTGATTGCCGGTTCTTCCCGTGAGCAGGGCAACGCGCTGCTGAATCTGTTTTATCCCGATCACGACGCTTTCTGGCTGGGTTTGCTTTCCGGCGTTCCTGCGGTATTGGCATTTTTACTCAGCGGGCGACGCTTTGCGTTTCCTGTGTTATGGCGCTGGCTGCGCGGGTTACTGATCCTCGCTCAACTGGTGCTGCTGTGCTGGCAGCCGGTGATGTGGCTGGCAGGCGATCCGGTCAACGGCGTCGGGCTGGCGCTGCTGGTGGCGGATGTCGTTGCGCTGATCTGGCTGTTAACTAATCAACGTCTGCGCGCCTGTTTTTCCCTCGAGAAAGAATAACGGCACTTTTTGGCGAAACCGGACTCCAAGCAACGTTGATAAATAAGGAAGGAAGTGAAATGAAATCACTGCGTTTGACTTTATGCGCGATGCCGCTGCTATTGACCGGGTGTTCAACGTTGTCATCGGTGAACTGGTCTGCCGCCAATCCGTGGAACTGGTTTGGTTCTTCAACGCAGGTCACTGAGCAGGGCGTCGGAGCGTTAACTGGCGCTACGCCGCTGGATGAAAAAACCATTGCTGATGCGCTGGACGGTGATTACCGCCTGCGTAGCGGGATGAAGACCGATAACGGTAATGTGGTGCGCTTTTATGAAGCGATGAAAGATGACAAGCTGGCAATGGTCATCAATGGCAATCAGGGAACGATTAGCCGTATTGATGTAGTCGACAGCGATATTCCCTCTTCTGCGGGTGTCGAAATCGGTACACCGTTTAGCGACCTTTACACTAAAGCCTTTGGTAATTGTCAGAAGGCGACTGGCGATGACAGCGCGGGCGTTGAATGCAAAGCTGAAGGAAGTCAACATATTAGCTACGTCTTTTCCGGTGAGTGGAGCGGGCCTGAGGGCTTAATGCCGTCTGACGATACGTTGAAAGCATGGAAAGTAAGCAAAATTATCTGGCGGCGTTAATTTGCGTCTGAACAAATCGGCTTGTTAAAAAAACAGGTAGAATAGCGCCCATCAATGCCACGATGTCGTGGCATCTTTTTTTTCAGGAGGAACAATGTCTCAGGTTCAGAGTGGCATTTTGCCAGAACATTGCCGTGCGGCGATTTGGATTGAAGCCAATGTTAAAGGCGACGTTGAGGCCCTGCGTGGGGCCAGCAAAACCTTCGCCGATAAGCTGGCGACCTTTGAAGCGAAGTTCCCGGATGCGCATCTGGGCGCGGTTGTTGCTTTTGGCAATAACACCTGGCGTACACTGAGCGGCGGCGTTGGCGCAGAAGAGTTAAAAGACTTTATCCCTTACGGTAAAGGTCTTGCCCCAGCCACCCAGTATGATGTGTTGATTCATATTCTCTCTTTGCGTCATGACGTGAATTTCTCCGTTGCACAGGCGGCAATGGAAGCGTTTGGCGACTGTATTGAAGTCAAAGAAGAGATCCACGGTTTCCGTTGGGTTGAAGAGCGCGATCTCAGCGGCTTTGTTGACGGAACGGAAAACCCGGCAGGCGTTGAAACGCGCCGTGAAGTCGCGGTTATTAAAGATGGCGTGGATGCTGGTGGCAGCTATGTGTTTGTGCAGCGTTGGGAACATAACCTGAAGCAGCTTAACCGCATGAGCATTCATGACCAGGAAATGATGATTGGGCGTACCAAGGAAGCCAACGAAGAGATCGACGGTGATGACCGTCCGGTTACTTCTCACCTGAGCCGCGTCGATCTCAAAGAAGACGGTAAAGGACTGAAAATTGTGCGCCAGAGCCTGCCATACGGCACCGCCAGCGGTACGCACGGCCTCTATTTCTGTGCCTATTGCGCCCGTTTGCACAACATCGAGCAGCAACTGCTGAGCATGTTTGGCGACACTGACGGCAAGCGCGATGCGATGCTGCGTTTCACTAAACCGGTGACCGGCGGCTATTATTTCGCGCCATCGCTGGATCGTTTGCTGGCCCTGTAATTTTTTGATGCCAGATGGCGCTGATGCCGCCATCTGGCACAATATAGCTCTCCCCCGAATCACCCAACGTCCGCCATGCTGATGATGCACTCGCGTTGACGCTCATCCTGAAAAATCACCTCCCACGTTCATTATTATTTACCTGCCAGTTTCTCGGTTATGACAACGGTATTAAATGGAATTATTTGGAATTAATAAACTATTAATACCAATTTATTACTTTAAAAATTCTGAATATATCTGAATTAAATCACAATTTAAATGTGAGGAAGATCAGGTTTTTTAATGCAATTTATGAAAACAAAATAAATAATAAGTGTAATTAATTTCGCTATAAATTGATTTAATGCCTTCATTTGTTGACAATTAAAATGACTGTCTTGTAATCTGAAAATGACCGAAAAATAACGGAATTTATATTTAACCATTTTGCAACAAAGGGTCATTGGAGGTTTTATGTCTACAAAATTATGGGGTGGGCGTTTTGATATGCCTACAAATAAACTGGTCGAATCTTATAATGCGACAATTATGCTGGAACAACGTCTCTGCCCTTTTGATATTCAGGGGAGTATTGCTCACGCCACTATGCTGGGCCGTCAGGGGATTATCACGCAGGATGAAGCGAATGCGATTATTGGCGGGTTAAGGCAAGTTAATAAAGAGATTGAGGACGGGCAATTCGTTTTTGATACCGTTGATGAAGATATTCATATGGCGATAGAAAGACGTATGACAGAAATAATTGGTCCTGTAGGCGGGAAGCTACATACCGGCCGCAGTCGTAATGACCAGACGACTGTCGATTCGAAAATGCACATGAGATCGACTATTCGTGAAATTCAGCAGGATATCGTTCATCTACAAAAAGTTATTATCAGCAAGGCTGAAAATAACATTAATGCGATCATGCCTGGCTATACTCATTTACAGACCGGTCAGCCTATTCTGCTGTCGCACTGGATAATGGCATATTATTGGATGTTACGCCGTGACTGGACTCGTTTTGCAGACCTTTATCAACGCATGGGGGAATGCCCTTTAGGTTCAGCAGCCCTTGCCGGTACTACTTTCCCCATTGATCGTGATTTCACGGCTAAAGAGCTTGGCTTTGACAAACCGACTGAAAACAGTATTGATTCTGTCAGCGATCGTGACCATATGGTTGAATTCACTGCCGCCGCTGCTATGTGCTTTATGCATCTTACCCGTTTGTCAGAAGAACTGGTTTTATTCTCAAGTCAGGATTTTAAATTTATTGAGCTTTCAGATGATTTCTGTACCGGTTCCAGCATCATGCCACAGAAGAAAAACCCCGACGTGGCTGAAAAAATGCGCGGTAAAGGGGGGCGTATGTACGGAAATCTAATGGCGATGTTGACCATTATGAAAGGTATCCCTCTGGCCTATAATACTGATATGAGTGAGGATAAAGAGCAGGTCTATGACTCTATGGATACCTTACAGACCAGTCTGAAAATTATGGCGCCGATGCTCGAAAAAATGGTTATTCTTTCAGATAATACTCGTAGCGCAGCGGCAAGAGGATTTTCAAACGCAACCGATATGGCTGACTACCTGGTTCGTAAAGGCATTCCTTTTAGAGAAGCTCACCATATTGTTGGCAGTGCTGTTAATTACTGTATAAAACATAGAAAAATGTTGGAAGAGCTTACTCTGGATGAATTCCACTCATTTGATGATAAAATCGAAAATGATATTTATGAGAGTATATCTCTCGAAGCATGTATTAAATCAAGAATGTCTTATGGTGGTACAGGGACTGATGCTGTTAAAAAACAGATCGAAATTGCTAAATCATATTTAAACTAATCCCGAGCATAGTAATTAATATCTCCCGGATGCAATATCCGGGAGACGCTTTGAGGTGAAAAATGGATGCTTTATTTTTTATACAATTATTTATTGTACTCGCCTGTATTGGTATAGGCGGACGTTATGGCGGAATGGGGCTGGGTGCTGGTGGAGGACTTGGTGTTGCAATATTAGTTCTGGGTTTTGGACTAAAACCCTCCGCACCATCTATTACTGCAATGCTAATTATTATTTGTGTGATTGGCGCTGTCAGCGTATTACAGGCCGCTGGTGGGCTTGATTATCTGGTGCGCGTGGCTGAAAAATTACTCCGTAAAAAACCACAGGCAATTACTTTTGTTGCCCCCATATTAACTTCCATATTTACGCTATTCTGTGGGACTACTTACGTTGCTTTCTCTTTGTATCCGGTTGTCGCTGAAGTTGCTGCTGAAGCAAAGGTCCGTCCGGAGCGAGCGTTGTCCGCAACGGTTATTGCGGCCAGTGTCGCGGTTGCTGCCAGTCCGATGAGTGCGGCAACCGCGGGGATGCTGGCTATTCTGCATGAATATGCCGGGATTAGCCTTGGGCAAATACTGACGATTGCTCTCCCATCATTCTTTATGGCAGCTATTGTTACCAGCTTTTCAGTTTATAAACGCGGAAAAGAGCTGGAGGATGATCCGGAATTCCAGAGGAGAGTTGCTGCTGGCGAATATGAGTTCATGCATACAGAGCAGAAAAAAGAATTTGTTGCTTCAGCTGGCGCTAAAAAAGGTGTCGTTATCTTTGCGATTGGTGTGGTACTGGTACTTATTTTAGGTTCTTTTACTGAGTTACTCCCTTCCTGGGATGGAAAAAGACTGTCAACCCCAATGGTTATTCAGATGGTCATGTTGACAGCCGCTTTGTTTATTATGATTGTCAGTAAAGTACCAAGTAGTACCTTGAATAGCGGCTCAGTCTTCCGTGCAGGTTTGATGGGAGTGGTAGCAATACTCGGTGTTTCATGGATGACGGCGACGTTTTTTGATGCCTATCAGCCAGAACTGATTAAGGTTTTTGGTGGCATTGTCAATGATGCACCAATGCTATTTGGTGTGGTTGTATTCTTGTTCTCGCTGGTCATTATGAGCCCGGCGGCGACGGTAGCTGCCATCATGCCACTCGGTGTTACTTTAGGTATTCCCGCCCCGTTTCTTATCGCTATTTTTGCTTGTACCTGTGGTGACTTTATTATACCTGGAGCAAATCAAATCGGCTGTGTTGCATTTGATCGAACAGGTACCACAAAGATTGGACGCTTTGTTGTCAACCATAGCTATATTCGTCCGGGCTTTGTGATGGTTATCTCTCAGGTAATTTTTGCTTATCTCATTGCTCAGGTTGTTCTGTAAAGTACATTCTATGGAAAATTGCAGTGGCGCTATTCAGAAGTGAGTAACAGGCATCCTCTCTGAATTCATTCGGGGGGGATGCCATGAAGAAAAGGTTTACCACAATTAAATTGCTCTCTCACTACATCAGCATTTTGGAAAAAAGGAAGCAAAAAAGAGTTGATGCTACAACGGTGACAAGACCAGGTAGCATGTAGCTGTGATTAACCACATACTTGCCAATTCGAGTTGTCCCGGTACGATCAAACGCCACACAGCCAATCTGTGCCCCCCCTGGAATAATGAATGATCCACAAGTCAGCGGGAGCAGGGCGACCAGGGTTTCTGCCGGATATCCCATTAACACGCCAGCGGGGAGTAGCGCTACAGCAGTCGCTGCGGGGCTATAAATTACGGCTGAAAGACCAAAAACAATAATGCCGAACAAGACTGGATTCTGAAAACCGTGGAAAGCCGTGTTAAATAATTCGTGCCATGCCTCAAAAAAGGAGTTCATCATCCATGACAGACCAAATATGGCGACAACACCCACAAGACCAGCTTTAAAAACAGAACCTGAATCGAGTTTTGACGGAGAAATTCGACATACCATCATAATAATACATGCTGTTGTCAGCATAACTATTTGCAGCGTGGTAGGGATACTCATACGCTCCATTCCGGTACCGTTATTCCACTCAGGACGTAATTCAGGAATTGAACCCATAAGTACGACCAGAATGATACCGGTAAGGAAAATCAGCAATCCTCTCTTCGCCTCTTTTGTCACTATATTGGCTGTTCGCTCTTCAGCTTTTACTGATTCAAACTCACCTTCAGCAACCCTGCGTTGGAATTCCGGATCATTTTTAAGCTCATGACCTCTTTTAAAGACGAACAGGCAGCCGACAACGCAGCCAAGGAACGTTCCGGGAACGGTGACTAACAAGATATCTAAAGCAGAGACATGTAATCCAGCAAGGACAGCAATTGTCCCTGTAACGACCGCACTGACCGGGCTGGCAATAAGCCCAAAATTGGCAGCGATTACTGACATCGACATGGCTCTCTCTGGCCGTACTCTGGCATCTGCTGCAATTTCAGCAATGACTGGATAAACCGAAAAGGCAACATATCCTGTTCCGCAGATAGCAGTAAAAAGGTAAGCGACTGCGGGGCCGAGGAAAGTGATCGCGCCCGGCCACTTTCTGAGGATCCGTTCTGCCATCGTAACGAATAAATCAAGCCCGCCAGCCGCCTGGAGGATTGTGATGCAAGTGATAACCGCAAGGATAATAGAAATAACAGTGAAAGGAGGTGAGTCGGGAGGGAGTCCAAAACCAAAAGTCAGGATAGCGAGTCCTAACCCGCCAGCAGCCCCCAGGCCAATCCCACCAAAACGCCCACCTATACCGATACATATAAGTACTATCGCAAACTGAGTTACGAATAACACCATAATTAATTCCTTTTTATTAACAAATGGCTTGGTATAATTTGAATAATAGGGGCTATAATCTTACCATAACAGTATATTAAGCAATCTAACTTATTAGATTATTTATACTCATCAGTTTTGCAGCACTTTAATCCGAGAGTGTTTATGGATAACAAAAACGAACTGTTTGAAAGTATTAAAAATTATCTGCTTGATGATGCTAACCGCAATGCTGATGGTCGCATTGAAACTGAAACTGAGCTTGCCGTTCGTTTTAATACATCAAGATATAAAGTTCGTCAGGCGCTTAGCACACTGGTACAGATGGGAATGTTGGAACGATCTCCTCGTCGTGGCAGCGTCTTGAAGAATTTGGAACAGCACAACATAAATCACCAGTTGTTAATGCAGTTTGATTTGTCTGGGTTTGATATCACAGAATTTACAGAGGCAAGGATCCTGATTGAGTGCGCGATTATCCCTCTGGCAACGCGTAGAATTTTTCCGGCGATGCTCTCCAAACTTGAAAATGAGCTAAGGCTTATTGAAGAGAATGCGGATAACCCCCAGGTGGCCGATCGTCACGATAGAGATTTTCATTTGCTCTTGCTACAGGCGAGTGGCAACCGGGTGCTGCAGGTTTTCTCTGATGTCCTCATTACTTATTTTGAGAAAACAAGGGAGTCGTTACCTGCGAACGATCGTCAGTATTTTCTTGATACGGCGGCAAAACAGAGGGAAATACTGCTTCATATTAAAAAAGGGGATGCGCAGATGGCATCGGAGTTGATGAGAGCACATTTGCTGGAAAAACGGCTGTAAGTCTTCTGTTAATCTGGTCAGAGCATGTTTACCGTTGGGTCCCCGCAACGCCGGGGATTTTTTTTACCTGAGATTAACCTGATTTAGTGAGCTATTCCTCAGCACTTATTTGTTATTGCTGTATCTTCTGCGTGAATGAAGCGAATGCTTCATATTCAAAAGGAGAATATTGAAATGGGAAAACTCACGGGCAAAACAGCATTGATTACGGGCGCATCTCAGGGTATTGGCGAAGGGATCGCCAGAACATTTGCCCGCCATGGCGCGAACCTAATCCTGCTGGATATCTCCGATGAGATTGAAAAACTGGCGGATGAGTTGGCTGGGCGCGGGCACCGTTGCACCGCCGTACACGCTGACGTCAGAGATTTTGCGTCGGTCACGGAAGCGGTAAAACGCGCGAAGAAGATTGAAGGCAAAATCGATATTCTGGTCAACAATGCGGGCGTATGTCGCCTCGGCAACTTCCTTGATATGAGCGATGAAGATCGCGATTTCCACATTGATATCAACATTAAAGGCGTCTGGAACGTGACGAAAGCCGTTCTGCCGGAGATGATTGCGCGCAAAGACGGGCGCATCGTAATGATGTCCTCTGTGACCGGCGATATGGTTGCCGATCCGGGCGAAACGGCCTACGCGCTGTCGAAAGCCGCAATCATCGGTTTGACCAAATCTCTGGCGGTGGAATACGCGCAGTCCGGCATTCGCGTTAATGCTATTTGCCCGGGCTACGTTCGTACGCCGATGGCGGAAAATATCGCTCGTCAGTCTAATCCGGAGGATCCTGAATCCGTATTAGTCGAAATGGCAAAAGCGATCCCGATGCGCCGCTTGGCCTGCCCACTTGAGGTTGGTGAACTGGCGGCATTCCTGGCGTCGGATGAGTCCAGTTACTTGACTGGCACGCAAAACGTGATTGATGGCGGCAGCACCCTGCCTGAAAGCGTTAGCGTCGGCGTCTGATTGATGCCGGTCTCCTCCCCGTGCGCTGGGGAGGAGGTACCCTTATTCTCTTTTCAACTTTCAAATCATCAAACGGTATATAAAACCGTTACTCCTTTAGCACTGGTTATAAATATGATGACCATAAGAAAGTCATTAAATTTATAAGGGTGCGCAATGGCCGTTAACTTACTGAAAAAAAGAACCCTGACGCTGGCAGCAATGCTGTTGCTGGTGGGTCAGGCGCAGGCAACGGACCTGCTGAACAGTTCATACGATGTCTCTCGCGAGCTGTTTGCCGCCCTTAACCCGCCGTTTGAACAGCAATGGGCGAAGGATAACGGCGGTGACAAACTGACGATTAAACAATCTCATGCCGGGTCATCAAAACAGGCGCTGGCGATTCTGCAGGGGCTGAAAGCCGATGTGGTGACCTATAACCAGGTGACCGATGTGCAGATCCTGCATGACAAAGGCAAGCTGATCCCAGCCGACTGGCAAAGTCGTCTGCCGAATAACAGTTCGCCATTCTATTCCACCATGGCGTTTTTGGTGCGTAAGGGTAACCCGAAGAATATCCACGAATGGAACGACCTGGTTCGCCCGGACGTGAAACTGATTTTCCCGAATCCGAAAACCTCCGGTAACGCGCGTTATACCTATCTGGCTGCGTGGGGTGCGGCAGATAAAGCGGATGGTGGGGATAAAGCCAAAACTGAACAGTTCATGACCCAGTTTCTGAAAAACGTGGAAGTGTTTGATACCGGCGGTCGCGGGGCAACCACCACATTCGTGGAACGCGGCCTGGGCGATGTGCTGATCACCTTTGAATCAGAAGTGAACAACATCCGTAAACAGTATGAAGACCAGGGCTTCGAAGTGGTGGTGCCGAAGGTCAACATTCTGGCGGAGTTCCCGGTGGCCTGGGTAGATAAAAATGTGCAGGCTAACGGTACTGAAAAAGCGGCAAAAGCGTACCTGAACTGGCTGTACAGCCCGCAGGCGCAAGCCATCATTACCGATTTCTACTACCGCGTGAATAATCCGCAGGTGATGGACAAACTGCAGGATAAATTCCCGCAGACCGAACTTTTCCGCGTGGAAGACAGGTTTGGCTCGTGGCCTGAGGTAATGAAAACGCACTTTGTCAGCGGCGGTGAGTTGGACAAACTGTTGGCGGCGGGGCGTAAGTAAATGTTTGCTGTTTCTTCCCGACGCGTGCTGCCCGGCTTTACCTTAAGTTTGGGCACCAGCTTACTGTTTGTCTGCCTGATTTTGCTGCTGCCGCTTAGCGCGCTGGTGATGCAATTGGCGCAAATGAGCTGGGCGCAATACTGGGATGTGATTACCAACCCGCAGGTGGTGGCGGCTTATAAAGTGACGCTGCTGTCGGCGTTTGTGGCGTCGATTTTTAACGGCGTGTTTGGTTTGCTGATGGCGTGGATCTTAACCCGCTATCGCTTTCCGGGCCGTACGCTGCTGGATGCGCTGATGGATCTGCCGTTTGCGCTGCCTACGGCGGTAGCAGGTCTGACGCTGGCATCGCTGTTTTCGGTCAACGGTTTCTACGGCGAGTGGCTGGCGAAGCTGGATATTAAAGTGACTTACACCTGGCTTGGCATTGCGGTGGCGATGGCTTTTACCAGCATTCCATTCGTGGTGCGTACCGTGCAGCCGGTGCTGGAAGAGTTAGGTCCGGAGTATGAAGAAGCGGCGGAAACGCTCGGCGCTACGCGCTGGCAGAGCTTTCGTAAAGTGGTACTGCCGGAGCTGTCTCCCGCGCTAGTCGCGGGCGTTGCGCTCTCGTTTACCCGCAGCCTCGGTGAGTTTGGCGCGGTTATCTTTATCGCCGGAAACATCGCATGGAAAACGGAAGTGACCTCGCTGATGATTTTTGTTCGTTTGCAGGAGTTTGACTACCCGGCCGCCAGCGCGATTGCATCTGTGATCCTCGGGGCTTCGTTGCTGCTGCTGTTTTCAATTAACACCCTGCAAAGTCGCTTTGGTCGACGCGTGGTAGGTCACTGATGGCAGACATTACCCAATTGAAACGTTATGGCGCACCCCGCATCAACTGGGGGAAATGGTTTCTGATCGGCTCGGGCATGCTGGTATCCGCCTTTATTTTGCTGGTGCCGATGATTTACATCTTCGTGCAGGCGTTCAGCAAGGGGTTGATGCCGGTATTACACAACCTGGCTGATCCGGACATGCTGCACGCCATCTGGCTGACGGTGCTGATTGCGCTGATTGCGGTGCCGGTGAACCTGGTGTTTGGCGTGTTACTGGCCTGGCTGGTGACCCGCTTTAACTTCCCTGGACGCCAGTTGTTGCTCACATTACTGGATATTCCATTTGCCGTTTCACCAGTGGTCGCTGGCCTGGTCTATCTGCTGTTTTACGGCTCTAACGGCCCGCTTGGCGGATGGCTGGATGAACACAACCTGCAAATTATGTTTGCCTGGCCGGGAATGGTGCTGGTGACGGTGTTCGTGACCTGTCCGTTTGTGGTGCGCGAACTGGTGCCGGTGATGTTAAGCCAGGGCAGCCATGAAGATGAGGCGGCGGTTCTGCTTGGCGCATCCGGCTGGCAAATGTTCCGTCGCGTTACGCTGCCGAATATCCGTTGGGCATTGCTGTACGGCGTGGTGCTGACCAACGCCCGTGCGATTGGCGAGTTCGGTGCGGTATCGGTGGTTTCTGGCTCGATTCGCGGTGAAACCTTGTCTTTGCCGTTACAGATTGAATTACTGGAGCAGGACTACAACACAGTCGGCTCCTTTACCGCCGCGGCGCTATTAACGCTGATGGCGATTATTACCCTGTTTTTGAAGAGCATGTTGCAATGGCGCCTGGAAAACCAGGAGAAACGCGCGCAGCAGGAGGAAAATCATGAGCATTGAGATTGCCAATATTAAGAAGTCTTTTGGTCGCACCCAGGTGCTGAACGATATCTCGCTGGATATTCCTTCAGGTCAGATGGTCGCTCTGTTGGGGCCTTCCGGATCGGGCAAAACCACGCTGCTGCGCATCATCGCCGGGCTGGAGCATCAGTCCAGTGGGCATATCCGTTTCCACGGCACTGACGTCAGTCGTTTGCACGCCCGCGACCGTAAGGTGGGGTTCGTGTTTCAGCACTATGCGCTGTTTCGTCATATGACTGTTTTCGACAATATCGCTTTTGGTCTGACTGTTCTGCCACGGCGGGAGCGCCCTAATGCGGCGACGATCAAAGCAAAAGTGACCAAACTGCTGGAGATGGTTCAACTGGCTCATCTGGCGGACCGTTTCCCGGCACAGCTTTCCGGGGGGCAAAAGCAGCGCGTGGCGTTGGCGCGTGCGCTGGCGGTAGAGCCGCAGATCTTGTTGCTCGACGAGCCGTTTGGCGCGCTCGATGCTCAGGTGCGTAAAGAACTGCGTCGCTGGCTGCGTCAGTTGCATGAAGAGCTGAAGTTCACCAGCGTGTTTGTTACCCACGATCAGGAAGAAGCGACGGAAGTCGCAGACCGCGTGGTGGTAATGAGCCAGGGTCATATCGAGCAGGCCGATGCGCCCGATCAGGTATGGCGCGAACCGGCTACCCGTTTTGTCCTGGAATTTATGGGTGAAGTTAACCGCCTGCAAGGGACGATTCGCGGTGGACAATTCCACGTGGGCGCACATCGCTGGCCGTTGGGCTATACGCCTGGCTATCAGGGTCCGGTAGATCTGTTCCTGCGTCCGTGGGAAGTGGACGTCAGCCGTCGTACCAGTCTGGATTCGCCGTTGCCGGTACAGGTGCTGGAAGCCAGCCCGAAAGGACACTACACCCAATTAGTTGTGCAACCCTTGGGGTGGTATAACGAACCGCTGACGGTGATTATGCAGGGCGATGATTCCCCGAACCGCGGCGAACGTCTGTTTGTTGGGCTGCAAAATGCGCGTTTGTATAATGGCGACCAGCGTATTGAAACGCGTGAAGAGGAACTTGCCCTGGCGCAAAGTGCCTGATAGGTTAATTCGTATAGTTATCATCCGGTGGCGCTGCGCTTACCGGGCTTAACGGGTGGTGCATGACCTGTAAGCCGGGTAAGCGCAGCGCCATCCGGCATTTTATTGAGCTGAAAACGTGAACACATTAGAACAAACAATTGGCAATACGCCTCTGGTAAAATTACAACGTCTGACGGCGGATAACGGCAGTGAAATTTGGGTCAAGCTGGAAGGCAATAATCCCGCAGGTTCAGTGAAAGACCGCGCGGCGTTGTCGATGATCGTTGAAGCGGAAAAGCGCGGGGAAATTCAGCCAGGCGACGTGCTGATTGAGGCCACCAGCGGTAATACGGGGATTGCGCTGGCGATGATTGCCGCGCTGAAAGGCTACCGCATGAAGCTCCTGATGCCAGACAACATGAGCCAGGAGCGACGTGCGGCGATGCGTGCTTACGGGGCTGAACTGGTTCTGGTGACCAAAGAGCAGGGGATGGAAGGGGCGCGTGATTTAGCCCTTGAGATGGCGCAGCGCGGAGAAGGTAAACTTCTTGATCAGTTTAATAATCCTGATAACCCGTATGCGCACTACACGACTACCGGACCCGAAATCTGGCAGCAGACGTCAGGACGTATTACCCATTTTGTCTCCAGCATGGGGACGACAGGCACCATTACCGGCGTATCGCGTTTTCTGCGTGAACAGGACAAACCCGTCACCATCGTTGGCCTGCAGCCGGAAGAAGGCAGTAGTATTCCGGGCATTCGTCGCTGGCCAGCGGAATATATGCCGGGCATTTTCAACGCCTCGCTGGTGGATGAGGTGCTGGATATTCATCAGAACGATGCGGAAAACACCATGCGTGAACTGGCCGTTCGCGAAGGGATTTTTTGCGGGGTGAGTTCTGGCGGTGCGGTTGCGGGCGCGTTACGCGTGGCGCGCGCGACACCGGGGGCGGTGGTGGTGGCGATCATCTGCGATCGCGGCGATCGCTACCTTTCCACCGGGGTCTTTGGCGAAGAGCATTTCAGCCAGGGATTAGGTATTTAATTTGTCGGCCTGATAAGCGTAGCGCTAGCAGGCAACCGTACGGCAGGATCGCCGGATGACGACGCAAAGCGTCTTCTCCGGCCCGCACTGTTCAATCGTTACGTTTTTCTACCAACTTATCAAGGAATTGCCACAGCGTCTCATTCATCTGCTGGTAATCCCAGGTGCGCATCTCTTCAACAGCGCGAATAAAGCGTTTCCCTTTCGCTTCGGCCAGTTCTTGCTCAGAGTGCTGAATTAATCCTTCGACCGCCTCGGCGGTAAACTCCATATGGCACTGAAAACCATAGACGAAATTACCGTATTGCACGATTTGTCGCGGACATCCCTCGCTTGTGGCAAGAATTGTCGCCAGGTCGGTTAATCCCGGCATGTCATTGTGCCAGTGACCCACGTTGAGCGGTGAGCCGAAATGGCTGAACAACGGATGCTGTTGGCCTGCCTCGGTCAGGGCGATCGGATAGTGACCAATCTCTTTTTCCGGGCTTTGGCACACCTTCGCGCCCAGTGCTTCGCCGATTAACTGCGACCCCAAACAGATCCCCACCACGATTTTACGTGCCGCAATCGCCTGGTTTATCAGATGTTGCTCTGCCTGAGAGTCAAAGTATGGGCACTCTGCGAGCGTGGTGCGGGGTGACTGCGGCCCACCAAATACCACCAGCATATCGAAGCCATCGGCATTAGCGGGAACAGTTTCTCCGGCGTAAACGCGCGACCAACTGATAGTATAGCCGCGTGATTCGGCCCACGGCAGGTACGCGCCAGCAGATTCGAAAGACTCATGAATAACAAAATGAACTCGCACTTTTCCTCTCCTGTTAGCGCTTTAGCGCCTGATGGATATCAGTCGCCAGCTTATCAATGTCGCTGTCTGCTAATGTTGACAGTGTAATGCGCAAGCCATGCGTAGGCGTATTGACGCCAAACACTTCGCCTTCACGTACCAGCCAGCCGGACTTTGCCAGCGCAAAAGCGATCGCCTGGCTGTTATCTTCTAGCGGCAGCCACAGATTAAGACCGTCGCTGTCGGGCAGCGTAATGCCATGAAGCCGCAGAGCCGCTGCCAGCTTTTGCTGCTGGGCGGCGTAAAACTGCTGAGTTTGCGCCAGCGTGTGTTGATATGTCTCGTCACTCAGGCAGGCGCAGGCCAGATCCTGCAGCAGATGGCTGACCCACTGACTGCCGGCGTTGAGCCGTAAACGCAGTTTCGCGGAAGTGAGTGGATCGCTGGCGACGATGGCCAGGCGTAAATCCGGGCCTAAAGTTTTCGACATTGAGCGAACAATCGCCCAGTGCGTGGTTTCCTTCGCAATCACCGGATACCAACGGCATGCGGACAGCAGCGCAAAGTGGTCGTCGACGATCACCAGCGTCTGCGGATAGCGGGCCAGGATTTCCTGCAATTGCGTCGCGCGGGATGCGCTCAGACTGCATCCTGTCGGATTATGGGCGCGCGGCGTCAGAATCACCGCCCGCGCACCTTTCTGTAGCGCGATTTCCAGCATGTCTGGCTGCATGCCTTCGCTGTCAACGTTGACCGGACTGGCGGAGAATCCGGCATAACGTAGCATGTTGATGCTGCTCAAAAAGCATGGATCTTCTACCACAACGCTGTCGCCAGGCAGTAAATGGGCGCACAGTAGGCGCTCAATGGCATCAATGGCGCCGCTGGTGATATCAATTTCTCCCGTGGCTGGCATCGCATCTTGCATCCATTGCGCGGCCCACGCCTTAAGGCCGGGTGATACAGCGGCATCACCGTACAAACGAGGATTCTTATTTATTTGCGCGAAATAACGGCTGAGGTCGGGAAGACGCGCGGGGGCTGGATTACCGCCGGAAAGATCGATAAGCGCGGTATCCGGATTGCCGCCTTCCAGCGCAACGGGGGCTGAAATCCCCTTGATTACCGTGCCGTTACGTCCCTGGCTTTGTGCCAGCCCGGAGGTGACCAGGCGTTTATAAGCCGCCGCGACAGTATTACGGTTAACGTTCAATGCTGTTGCCAGTTCACGCACCGGCGGCAACGTTTCTCCTGCCGCCAACGTGCCTGTAGCGACATGTTGACGAATACTGTCAAAAATTTCGTTAGCGGTTTTTCCGTCGATCATTATTGACCTATGACAAAATGAATTTTAGCATATGACGATAATAGTGAGGCGTAAGCCCGCTGTCCAGCGAGAGGAGAAATTTATGGAGCAGGGGAGTGATATTCAGTCAGTGCTCTTCGGCGACAAGCATCGGGCGTTACAGACCGATATCGTCGCCGTCCAGTCACAGGTGGTTTATGGCAGCGTAGGCAACAGCATCGCCGTTCCGGCCATTAAAGCGCAGGGATTACGCGTGACGGCAGTGCCTACGGTGCTGTTCAGTAATACCCCGCATTATGAAACATTTTACGGCGGCGTTATTCCGGCCGACTGGTTTAGCGGGTATCTCCGCGCCTTGAATGAGCGTGATGCTTTACGCGAGCTGAAGGCGGTGACTACAGGCTATATGGGCAGTGCAGAGCAAATCGCTCTGTTAGCACAGTGGCTGGAAACGGTGCGGGCTACGCATCCGACAGTGTGCATTTTGGTCGACCCGGTGATTGGCGATACGGACAGCGGTATGTATGTAAAAGCTGAAATTCCGCAGGCCTACCGTCAGCACCTGCTACCGCTGGCTCAGGGACTGACGCCGAACGTGTTTGAACTGCAAATGCTGAGCGGAAAGCCGTGTCGTACGCTTGATGAAGCCATCACGGCGGCGCAATCGCTGCTTACCGAAACGCTGAAATGGGTGGTGATCACCAGCGCGCCGGGGGATAGCGAAGATATTATTAACGTGGCGGTAGTGACGGCTGAAACGGTTGAGGTGTTCGCTCATCCACGGGTTAAAACGGATCTGAAGGGAACTGGCGATCTGTTTTGTGCTGAACTGGTGAGCGGTATTGTGCTGGGTAAAGCGCTGACAACCGCGACGCACGATGCAGCACAGCGCGTACTGGAAGTGATGAAATGGACCAATCTGTGCGGTTGTGATGAGTTAATTCTGCCACCGGCAGGGGAGGCGCGATGAAGAGTTACCGGCTGGTGGTTCGCCAGAATGGGCGTATGGTTGGACATTTTGACACCAGCGGGGCAACGGCGCTGGAAGATATCTGTGTGGCGCGGGCCATGTTTGGCATCGCGGGTGGCTACAATTGTGAACTGTTAGTGGCGGATTCGGAGCGACGGATGCTGGAAAGCGGGCCGGAAGGGATGAAAATCCTGATGCGCGAGGCGTGTTACCGACCGGTCATCTCACAAATTTAGCGTTATCCGGCAGATTTTGAGGTCTGCCAGATAAAAAAATGGCGCCATCAGGCGCCATTCTTCTCTGCAGCAAGAATTACTTCTTGATGCGGATAACCGGAGTTTCACCCACTGTCACGCTACCGGACAGTTTGATCAGCTCTTTGATTTCGTCCATGTTGGAGATAACAACCGGAGTCAGGGTAGACTTGGCTTTTTCTTCCAGCAGCGGCAGATCGAATTCAATAACCGGGTCGCCCACTTTAACGCGCTGACCTTCTTCAGCGATGCGCTTAAAGCCTTCGCCTTTCAGTTCAACGGTATCAATACCGAAGTGAACAAACAGCTCAATGCCGCTGTCGGATTCGATAGAGAAAGCGTGGTTGGTTTCAAAGATTTTGCCGATGGTGCCATCAACAGGGGCGACCATTTTGTTACCGGTTGGTTTGATAGCGATGCCATCACCAACGATTTTTTCAGCAAAAACTACATCCGGCACGTCTTCGATGTTGACGATCTCGCCAGAGAGCGGAGCAACAATCTCAATAGTTCCGGTGTCTTTCTTATCATCAGAAACCAGAGATTTCAGTTTATCGAACAAACCCATGATCTTCTCCTAAGCAGTAAATTGGGCCGCATCTCGTGGATTAGCAGATTGTTTTTTCTTCAATGAACTTGTTAACCAGCGTCATTAACTCGTCCGTTGTCGGTTGAGCAAGAGCCTGCTCTGCTAACACCTTCGCATCTTCGAAGTTCGTGTTACGGATAATCTTCTTAATGCGCGGGATAGAAATGGCGCTCATAGAGAATTCGTCCAGACCCATCCCCAGCAACAGAAGTGTAGCACGTTCGTCGCCTGCAAGCTCACCACACATGCCAGTCCATTTGCCTTCCGCATGAGAAGCATCAATAACTTGCTTGATCAGCGTCAGCACAGATGGCGACATCGGTTGGTAAAGGTGTGAAATCATATCATTACCACGGTCAACTGCCAGGGTGTACTGCGTTAAATCATTGGTGCCGATACTAAAGAAATCAACTTCTTTGGCTAAATGACGCGCAATTGTTGCCGCTGCCGGTGTTTCCACCATCACGCCAATCTCAATGCTTTCGTCAAATGCTTTACCTTCGTCGCGCAGTTCCTGTTTGTAGATTTCGATCTCTTTGCGTAGTGCGCGCACTTCTTCAACAGAGATGATCATTGGGAACATGATGCGCAGTTTGCCGAAAGCAGAGGCGCGCAGGATAGCGCGAACCTGATCCCGCAGGATCTCTTTACGATCCATGGCGATACGTACGGCACGCCAGCCCAGGAACGGGTTCTCTTCTTTCGGGAAGTTCATGTACGGCAGCTCTTTATCGCCGCCGATGTCCATGGTACGGACGATCACCGCCTGAGAGCCACAGGCTTCAGCAACGGCTTTATACGCAGCAAACTGTTCTTCTTCAGTCGGCAGCGATTCACGGTCCATGAACAGGAATTCGGTGCGGTACAGACCAACACCCTCGGCGCCATTACGCTCAGCGCCTTCAACGTCACGAACGGTACCGATGTTGGCGCAAACTTCTACCTGATGTCCGTCCAGCGTGATAGCCGGGAGATCTTTCAGCTTAGCGAGTTCCGCTTTTTCGGTAGCAACCTGCTCCTGAACGGCGCGCAGTTGCTCAATAACTTCATTGGTCGGATTGACGTAAACCTGGTTGTTTACGGCATCCAGAATCAGATAGTCGTCGTTTTTAACCTGAGAGGTGACGCTACCCGTACCTACGATGGCTGGCAGTTCCAGAGAACGCGCCATGATAGAAGTATGGGAAGTCCGTCCGCCCGCGTCGGTGATGAAACCCAGCACCTTGTTCAGGTTCAGCTGTGCGGTTTCTGACGGGGTCAGGTCTGCGGCTACCAGGATAACTTCTTCCTGAATAGCGCTCAGGTCGATAATAGCCAGACCCAGGATGTTACGCAGCAGGCGTTTACCGATGTCACGTACGTCAGCCGCACGTTCTTTCAGGTATTCATCATCCAGCTCTTCAAGGGCTGTGGCCTGACCTTCGATAACTTCATGCGCAGCTGCATCAGCCGTCATGTGCTTATCTTTAATCAGGGCTATGATTTCCTGCTCCAGCTCCTCATCTTCGAGCAGCATGATATGCCCTTCAAAGATGGCTTCTTTTTCTTCACCGAACGTTTCACCAGCTTTGGTTTTGATCGCTTCCAGTTGCGCAGATGCCTTGGCACGACCGCTCAGAAAACGTTCAACTTCCTGATCAACCTTGTCGGCAGAAATTTTTTTCCGGTCAATGACGATCTCGTCTTCTTTCAGCAGCAATGCTTTACCGAAAGCGATACCCGGGGATGCTAAAATGCCTGAAATCATAACCCTACCTTACTTGTGACTGATATTTAAAAGAACTCGTTGAACTTACTCGAGTTCAGCCATCAGTTTAACCAGATGCTCAACTGCTTTCTGCTCGTCTTCACCTTCTGCGGACAGGGTGACAACGGTACCCTGAGTCAGGCCCAGAGTCTGCAGTTTAAACAGGCTTTTGGCGCTAGCGCTTTTGCCGTTGGAAGTCACAGTAATTTCAGAAGTAAAGCCTTTTGCTTCTTTAACAAACTGAGCAGCAGGGCGAGTATGCAGACCGTTCGGAGCGGTAATGGTAACTTCTTGCTGGAACATTATATTTCCCCAACTTATAGGTTTAGTGTTGTGGAACTAAAGTCTAGCCTGGCGGTTCAACTTTAGCCTGTATTGTTAGCATCGGCGTAAACTGGACGCGACACAAAAGGAGTTCGGTGCAATCCGTTGCTGGCAACTTCTTGCCGCTGACGTTTCGTTCGTCATTAAACATTATGCCGCGAAAGGAAGAGTTGAACCAAATCATAAAATCGATTCAGCTAGCGCTTTTCCTGTAACGATTAATTTCGCGCATCAAAATAATTAGTTTGGTTAAATACCAGTTCCGGCGGGTTGAATCAATGCCAGGAGAGTTGAAAATTTGAAGCAGGCCACAAAAAAGCACCCCAAAGGGTGCTTTTTTACGCGTTTTTAACATGCTGGCATTACTGTTGCAGTTCTTTCTCTGTGAAGAGATCGGCAAACAGTGCAGTGCTCAGATAACGCTCACCCGATGACGGTAGGATAACCACAATATTCTTATTGGTAAAGGATTCATCTTCCTGGAGCTTAAGCGCGGCAGCCACGGCTGCGCCAGAAGAGATCCCTGCCAGAATACCTTCTTCTTCCATCAGGCGGCGCGCGGTAGAAATAGCTTCATCATTGGTGATGGCAACGACTTTATCGATAAGCTTCAGATCAAGGTTGCCAGGAATGAAGCCCGCGCCAATACCCTGAATTTTATGCGGGCCAGGTTTGAGTTCTTCACCCGCCAATGCCTGGGCGATAACAGGGGAGTCAGTAGGTTCTACCGCGACGGTAATCAGATCGGTTTTGCCTTTAGTGCCTTTAATGTAACGGGTCACGCCAGTTAGCGTACCGCCGGTGCCGACACCGGAAATAAAGACATCAACCTGGCCATCGGTATCTTCCCAGATTTCCGGGCCGGTGGTTTTTTCGTGAATTTCCGGGTTCGCCGGGTTGCTGAACTGCTGCAGCAGCAGGAATTTTTCCGGATCGCTGGCTACGATTTCTTCCGCTTTCTGAATTGCGCCCTTCATACCTTTTGCGCCTTCAGTCAGCACCAGGTTCGCGCCCAGGGCTTTTAAGAGCTTGCGGCGCTCAATGCTCATGGTTTCCGGCATGGTCAGAGTCAGTTTGTAACCACGGGCGGCGGCAACGTAGGCCAGCGCAATCCCCGTGTTGCCGCTGGTCGGTTCTACCAGCTCAACGCCAGGTTTCAGTACACCACGTTTTTCGGCATCCCAAATCATATTGGCACCGATACGGCATTTGACGCTAAAGCTTGGGTTGCGTGATTCCACCTTCGCCAGAATGCGTCCGTTACCGATACGGTTCAGTCGAACCAGCGGCGTATGACCGATAGTCAGCGAGTTATCTTCAAAAATCTTACTCATGGCCTGTCCTTAACTGTATGAAATTGGGATACCGCTTCAGCATACCTGTTGAGAAAGTATGGGGAAGTAAGGAATTCGCATATCTATATGCTGATGAGAAATAATGCGTAGCAGTATGGAATAAGAGCGGGTATAAGCCAGCCCGCTTTTACACATTTT